>CACZJT010000236.1 GCA_902781565.1 uncultured Ruminococcus sp. | reverse complement strand
TTATCGTCTTTCTGTTGTAACCGTTTCGGCTGTTGCCCGAGTTATTGCCAAGCACCGAGTTCTTCTCATATCCGAGATGCTCGTCCATTTCCGCCTCAAATATCTGTTCGACTGTTCCTGCGAACAGTCTTTTCAAAAGCTTTTGGATATTTCCCGTGCTTCTGCACTCCGCTGTGATGAGTTTCACAAGCTCCGTTTCCTTCCATTGAAAATGATGTGACAATGGGTATGGGACTTGTCTGTGTGAACGGCAAGCACATATTGGTAGTTGCCTTGCAAAAATCTGTCACACAATTCCTCACCAATCTGCAAGGCTTGTTCAGGTGTAACTTCATCGGGGGCGAAACTCTGGACTATGTGGTGTGCGAGGATTTGTGTTCGCCCTGTGTCTATTCCTCGGACGGCGGTAACGCAAACGTTACTGAAGTCCTCACTTGCTCCTGCGCTGTCGGCTCGGCGGCACAAGACTTCGCTATGTGCTCATAAGAGTTGACATATACACCGCCCCCGGTCTTATCATCTCTTGTAATGTAAGCGATCGCTGCGCTGACTGTTGCCCTGATTGTATGAATAGAAGTATATCACCGCTTCTGCGGGTTCACAGGCGGCAAGCTGCACCGTGACGGTGACTGCAGGATAAACAGCACAGGGACAGAAAAGCCCCGCTCACAGAGGGGCAGGGCTTGCGTTTTATTGGTTCAGACCGAGCTTTTCGATAAGTGCGTTTTGCAGTACCTGCGAAAAATTAACGCCTCGGTGTTCGGCTTCGGCATTGAGCCATGACGGGATAGAGAGGGTCTTTTTAATGAAACGTGTATGCATTTTTTCACGGAACGGCGGCATAAACACGTCAACGAGCAGGATAGATCATCGGCACAGGGCAGACAGCCGGGGAGATCGGGAAATTCGATAGATATACCGTCATCTGCAAAATCAAGAACGGCAGGGAAAATATAAGTGTCTTTCATAAATTGCTCCTTTCGTATATATGAAGGCAAAGCCCGCAGGACTTACGGGAAATCTATCCCTGCCTGCTTTGCAATGCTGTTTAGTGTTTTGATCGGTATGTCCTTGACCGGGTGTGTGACCGTGACCCTGCCTTTTTGCTCGGGTGTTTGAACTGGTGGTGATCTCCGACGCAGTTCACTTCATACCAACCGTCTGCTTTGAGAAGTTTTATCACTTCTCTTGATGAATAACTTTTCATTTCATTCGATCACCTCTCTTTCTATATATATTGTACCACGTAATTTATTACGTGTCAAGCCTTTTTGAGAAAAAACCTATAAAATACTGCACAAAGTTTTGACGGATATTTGTGCATTATTCGGAACGAAAGCAGGCAACTAAAGTATGAGCAAATCAAAGAAAAATCGACCCCGTCCCCGCTTCATCTGTCGCAAGTGCGGTACGATGTGGGTGAACTGCGACCCCGTGTGCCTGCTGTGCAAGATATACGGCACACCCCTCAACGAGGGCGCGGAAAAGCTATTGAAGAAAAGGAGCGGAGCGACATGATAAGGATAGGCACGCACCCCGCCGATATGGCGGACAAGGAGATAAGAGCCTACATAGGCTACATGAGCAAGCAGTACCCCGACATCACGGCGGGAACGCTTGACATCGTGCTGACCGAGGACGGCGGTATTGCAGGCAATACGGACGTAGAGCTGACGCTCACGCCCGACCCTGTGAGATTTCAGCGTATCCGCAGGATCACGGGCTATCTTGTCGGCACTCTCGACCGCTTCAACAACGCCAAGCGCAGAGAGGTCGGGGACAGAGTAAAACATATAGGAGTGTAAAAACATGGAATTAAAGCTGAATATCTACGAGGGAAGAAAGGTCGCAAAGACCTACACCGCCGAGAGCCTTGACCTCTCTTTCGGGGTCATCGAGGACGTGCTCGACGCGCTGGATTTCGAGAGTATGAGATCGGGCGACAAAGCGGAGCTCGGGGGCATGATCGTCAAGTGCAAAGATCAGATCAAGCCCTTTCTGATGGATATTTTCGACGGTCTGACCGCCGAAGAAGTCAGACACACCCGCACGAGGAATCTCGTTGAAGTGTTCCGCGGGCTGTATGAGTACGCCGTCAGGGAACTGGGTGCGGTAGGCTCAAAAAACTGACCGAGGGCGGAGATATACCGCCCGAAACGCTGTATCAGGTATTCTTCGATATGAATACGACCCTTTGCAGACGCTTCCCATCGCTTGACCCGTTCGCGGTGCGGCGGGAGCGGTATCACGACGTTTTGATGACCTTTTCGCGGCTCGCAGATCAGGCAGCACGCGAGGGCAAGGCAAAGGCGGTCGCGGATATCCCCAAAGGCTGTATCAAGCAAGTAAACAGCAAGGGCGAGGTGACGATCATGCGCCCCGCCAAGAACGACGACAGCCTTTCCAAGAAGATCGAAGCGCAGACCAAGATAGTCGATACCGAAAAGGCAAAGCTCGACGACACGGGCGGCTTCGGCTGCGGGACAGAAGCTGCCGACAATGACTTGCAGCGCAAAATGGGCTACAAGCAGACGGGTGAGATCGGGGAGAATTTTGTTAGTTTGGTCATGAAATGATGACATCCCCTCGGGTCTGAACTGACCCCAAAAAGTTAGACAAACTATAAAAAGAAAACTTGTGCAAAGCGACTAAGAGAGATCTTGGTCGCTTTTGTTATGCAGCATAAAGCCTATACTCAATT
>CACZJT010000235.1 GCA_902781565.1 uncultured Ruminococcus sp. | reverse complement strand
CCTGCAAGGGAAAACCCTTCTGAAGAAGGGTTATTCCCTTGACTCTTTCCTAAGACTTTTGGTCTGTGCTACAGAGTGCCGCTCTCTTTATTTGTGCTTGCGGTCAATTGACACTTTGTCCGTTCGGCTCGTTACAACTTGCGCTTGCCCCACAAATTATGATCTGTTTACTTCGTCCACAAATCTCATGAACGCTGCTTTGCCTTCATCATTGCGCTTGTATACTCCCGCGTGCTCCAATACCTGCGCAAATACTAAGCCTATCTCATCACGCAGTATATCATGTACGTTCTCCTGCGTGAATTTGCCGTGCTTCGCTTTCAGCTCATCAGCCCAGTCCGCGTGCTTTTCGAGAACGGGGTCGGAACGCAGGTCGCTGCCGCTCATAAGCGCTGCCGCTAACTGCGACATCTCGCCTTTCAGCCTGCTCGGAAGCACCGCAAGCCCCATGACCTCGATGAGCCCGATGTTCTCCTTCTTGATGTGGTGAAGCTCCGCATGAGGATGGTACACGCCCAGCGGGTGCTCGTCGGTGGTGATGTTGTTGCGGAGAACGAGGTCAAGCTCGTAGTCCTCGCCGCGCCTGCGGGCTATCGGAGTTATGGTGTTGTGGGGCTCGCCGTCCGTTTCGGCATAGATGAACGCCGCTTCGTCGGTGTAAGCCCTCCACGCGGTCAGTATCTTGTCCGCAAGCTCCGCGAGCCGTTCGGGGTCGCTGCCCCTCAGCCGAATGACCGACATCGCCCACTTGACGATACCCGCGCTTATGTCCTCATAACCCTTGAACGTCAGGGGAGTTTCCACCTCCGCACGCTCCATCGGGAAGGTGTAGTGACCGCCCTGAAAATGCTCGTGAGCGAGTATCGAACCGCCCACGATAGGCAGGTCGGCATTCGAGCCCACGAAGTAATGCGGGAACTTCCCGACAAATTCAAGCAGCTTGTCAAAAGCCCCGCGGTCTATGACCATAGGGGTGTGCTTTTTGTTGAAAACTATGCAGTGCTCGTTATAATACACATACGGCGAATACTGGAAGCCCCAGGGCTCGCCGCCGATGTCTATGGCGATTATGCGGTGGTTCTGACGCGCGGGGTAATTGAGCCTGCCCGCATAGCCCTCGCACTCGCGGCAGAGCAGGCACTTGGGATAACCCGCCTGCGGAGCGTTCTTGGCGGCGGCTATCGCCTTGGGGTCTTTTTCGGGTTTTGAGAGATTTATGGTGATGTCGAGGTCGCCGTATTCGGTAGCGGTCTTCCAGCGGACGTCGCGGGCTATGCGGTAGCGGCGGATATAGTCGCTGTCCCCCGAGAGGGTGTAGTAGAAGTCGGTAGCGGCTTCGGGGGAGCTTTCGTAAAGTTCCTCGAACATCTCGTTGACCTCCGAGGGTGGCGGGGTCAGGAGCCCCATGAGCTTAGTATCGAAAAGGTCGCGGCTGACCACGTTATCCTCGATCATACCCTTTTCCGCCGCGAAGTCGAGCAGTTCCGCGAGGGTCTTTTCGAGGTCGATGTCGGTGTATTCCTCTGCGGGCTCATCGTAGTCGTCAAGTCCCAGCGTTTCGAGCAGGCGGTTAGTCGCCCACACTTTATCGAGGGGTTCGATAAGCCCCTTTTCCAGCCCGTAGCAAACGAGCCTTTTTATGCTTTCGTATATTTTCATATCTAACTCCTTATGTGAACAAATCATAATTTGTAAGGCTGACCGCGTTGCACTATTTGGTGTAGGGCGGGGGCTTGCTCCCGCCCCTTGACTCGAACAACGTTACGTTGTCCATGAACACACCGCACGAACTATGTTCGTACAGGGCTTGCCCCGACCTCCTATAACGCACGCCCAATAGGGCTTGCCCCGACCTCCTATAACGCACGCCCAATGTAGGGGCGAGGGAAACCTAAAGGTTTCTCGTATTAACGAAGTTAATACCCTCGCCCGTGTAGACTTTTGGGGTTCGGTTGGTTCCCGCCTGCCTTGCGGCAGGTTTGGGGTTGTGCAAAAATCGCTTACGCTCTTTTGCACAATTAAATCGGCGATACATCTGTTCACGGGACGTTAGCTTGATTTGGTAATTTCTGCCCTTACTGCACGATTATTTGGTATCGCCGATTTAACTTGGACTTTCGGTCTTGCTTTTCTCGGGTACGTTTTGCGGTTTTGGGCGGCTGTGCTTTTTGCGCCTGCGGCGCAACGGGGGCGCCGCCCCCACGCGCTTCGCGCTCCCCTGCCAAAGGGCTCCTCGCCCTTTGGAATCCTCGCCAGCCTCGCGCGGCTGGACCCGCTTTTTTGCTAACGCAATTTCTCCGTGTTGGTTGTCTTTAGCCAAATAAACTGTGGGTCAAAGCCCCTTGAACGACTGCCGCGGGTGTCTGATATTTCAACCACAAATAATTTTTGCCAAAGGCAAAAATGCCGCGAACTTCGTGCAGG
>CACZJT010000234.1 GCA_902781565.1 uncultured Ruminococcus sp. | reverse complement strand
TCTGCCCCCACGCGCTTCGCGCTCCCCTGCAAGGGCTCCTCGCCCTTGACCTCGGCAAGGGGCTAACGCCGCCCCTTGCATCCGGCGTGTCTGTGCTACAGAGAGCTTCTTCTTTTTATTTTACTTGCGGTCATATTACTCTTTCATGCTTTTTCCTGCGGTCGTTTTGCTCTTGCGTATTTTGTGTTTTCTCTATTTGGCTTTTCTTATGTAATCGTTTTAGCGTATTTCCTAAAAAAATTTTCTGAGGGTATTGCTTTTTTGCTCAAAATGTTGTATAATATAAGAAAAGGCTGAAATATGCCTTTAAGGTTAAAATATAAAGGAGAATTTGCATGACTAAAAGATTCATCGCCGCTCTGCTGGCGCTGACTATCACCGCGGCTCTCGCAGGCTGCGGCGGATCGGGTTCGGATAGCTCCGCTGCCGAAACTACTACTGCCGCCGAAACTACCGCTGCCGCCGAGGGCGCCGATACCGCTGAAACTGCCGCCGCTGAGGACGCCGCCGCCGAAACTACAGCCGCCCCCGAAGAAACCCCCGCAGGCACGGACGACCTTAAAGCCCCCGTCGCTGACGGCGCTATAGACCCTAAGGAAGGAGCTACAGAAAATATGCTCGAACGCTCGATACTCAATAAGGGCGATATTTCCCGCCTCGCCGAAAAGCTGAAAGCCGCTAAGGAACTCGCCGCCAATAAGGAACTTAAAGGCCCCGAAAAGGCTAAACTCTCCACCAAAATAGCTTTCCTCGGTGACTCCATCACCGAAGGCTCCGCTCCCAAACAGGCGGATAACCACTACATACATCAGTTCCAACAATGGTGGGAGGAAAATTTCAGCTTCTACGCCGAATGGACTAACGCGGGTATCGGCGCTACGGATTCTTACCTCGCCGTTCACCGCGCCGATGAGGACGTTTTGGCGGCTCAGCCCGATATCATCTTCATCGAATTCATCAACGACGCCGACAACGATTTCTATAAGTCCACTATGGACAGCCTCGTGAGAAAATGCCTTGCACAGCCCAATAACCCCGCCGTTATCCTCGTTGAGATGACTATGGAGGACGGCACCTGCCCTCAGCGCGTTCACTCCGAGATCGGCTTGGCTTACGATATCCCGATAATTTCCTACCACGACGCGGTGCTTCCCGAGGTACAGGCGGGCAATCTGAACTGGAAGGACATCTCCCCCGATAATATCCACCCCAACGATGAGGGTCACATAATGCTCGCACAGATGCTCGAAAACTTCGTGTCTATAGTAGCGGAAGAATGCGAGAGCGCACCCGCTCCCACGCCTTTCGACAGGGCGGCTGTGGAGTCTCCCACGGGGGACAAGTACGCCGACGCCTGCATTGCGGGCAAGGGCTCAGACCTCGTGACCGTTGTTGACGAGGGCAATTTCACCGAGGAAACTCAATACTGGAAGATGAAGGACGGCTGGCGCACGAAGAACGGCGGCACTGCGACCTTCGAGCTGGAGTTCAAGAATCTCGGACTGCTGTACTGGATGGTAACGGACGGCACGGGCGGCACGGCGACTATATCTATAGACGGTGAGGAGTTAAAAGACCTCAATTCCGATTTCAGCGGCGGCTGGGGCGATTACGCGAAGAATGACGAGCTTATCAGCTTCGACGAGCGCGGCAAGCACACCGTGACGGTAACAGTTCCCGAGGGCAAGAACTTCGAGATACTGCGCTTTATGATTTCATAAGTGCAATTCGGAATTCGGAATTCGGAATGCGGAATTGAAGGTGTCGCTACGCGACGGATATGCGGAGCGGTAAAAGGAAAGTGTAATTTGACCGCCCCTTGCCGAGGTCAAGGGCGAGGAGCCCTTGCAGGGGAGCGCGAAGCGCGTGGGGGCGGCGCCCCCGTTGCGCCGCAGGCGCAAGAAACACGCGAACCGACAGCACAAAGCCGACCGAGAAAAGCAAGTCCGAAAGTTAAATCGGCGATATCAAAGAAAAGCCGATAAGTAAGGGCAGAATCGAACCGCCCCGCACAAAGTACCGTGAACAGACGTATCGCCGATTTAATTTCACGAAACAGCGTCAGCGTATTTCGTGAAACCCCAAACCTGCCGTAAGGCAGGCAAAAGCGCACGTCAAAAGGCGGGCAAAAGTAAAAGCAAAAGCTCACAAATCAGTTCAACAACAATTTAACAACATTTTAACAATATTTTAAAGGAGGAAAAAACTATGTCAAAGTTTGTATGCACCGTATGCGGCTACATCTACGAGGGGGACGAGGCTCCCGAGGTATGTCCCATCTGCAAGGCGCCCAAGGAGAAGTTCAACAAGGTGGACGATTCGGGCGAGGCGAGCTGGGCTTGCGATCACGAGGTAGGCTCCGCACAGGGTCTTGACGAGGAAGTTGTCAAGGGTCTGCGGGAGAATTTCGAGGGCGAATGTTCCGAGGTCGGAATGTATCTTGCTATGGCGAGAGCGGCATTCAGAGAGGGCTATCCCGAGGTAGGTATGTACTTTGAGAAAGCGGCTCACGAGGAAGCGGAGCACGCGGCGAAGTTTGCGGAGCTTCTGGGCGAGGTCGTTTCGGCGTCCTCAAAGGAGAACCTCGAAAAGCGCTGGGTAGCCGAGAACGGCGCCTGCGAGGGCAAGCTGAAGCTGGCGACGCTTGCGAAGAAGCTGGGCTATGACGCCGTACATGACACCGTACACGAGATGGCAAAGGACGAAGCCCGTCACGGCAGAGCCTTCAAGGGTCTGCTGGACAGATATTTCAAGTAAGAAGTAAGCGAGACTTACGCGCACAGACACAGACACGCACCCCCGTATTGGGGGTGTTTTTTTGTTGGAGGAATAAAAGCGGGAGGGGTGAAATAGTAATAGTGTAGATCATTATTTATGGGGGCAGGATAATTCGGAATTCGGAATGCGGAATGCGGAATTGAAGGTGCAGTATCAGCTTGCTAATACCCTGCGCCGCGATAGATCATAATTTGTGAGGGTATCTCAATTCGATGTAGGGCGGGGCGGCACAACTGCGTTGGTGCAGCTCCCGCCATTCGCGCCGTTCGACCTGCATGATTCGGTGTAGGGGGTACGAACTATGTTCGTACAGGGCTTGCCCCGACCTCTTATAACGCACGACCAATGTAGGGGCGAGCATTGCTCGCCCGTGATTACCTGCGGGTTCGGTAGGCTTATGCCTGCCTTGCGG
>CACZJT010000233.1 GCA_902781565.1 uncultured Ruminococcus sp. | reverse complement strand
AAACAGGTTCTGAGAGACCAATTTCCAATATTATGCTTGATTGCCTGATCGATGAACGTGATTTGTTACAAATTGTTGACAGAAATTGATTTCCGTGTTCTTTTTTGAAAATCGGTTGACATTTTTGTGAAAAGGTGTTATAATACATTATATATATGACCCATAAAGGAGATGTCAACGCATGGCACTTACCGACAGAAACGAGCTTACCGCACATATGAAAGAACTTATCGGCGCCGAGTATGCCGAGAAGCAGGATAACGAGGGCGCTCCCGCCTTCGAGAGAGAGCTTTACGGGCGCTTCACCGTGAGCGTTATCGTGACCGCCATAGATACCGAGACCGACACCGTAAAGGCAAAGGTCCGCCTTACACGTAAATCCGAGCCCCGCGAGATATTTGAGGGCGTCTGGGAATGGAGAGAGCTTGAAAGCAAGGTCGTCCCCGAGGACGTGCTGAACGCAAAGCTCGATACCTTCAACGTGATAGCAAGGCTCTGCATAGAGCGCACCGAGGAGAACGGCTCACTGTTCGTGTGGGGCATAAAGTCCCCCGACGACACCACGGGCGAGGACGCGGATATCTTCACGAAAAACGATATCGACATCGTGTACAACATCGAGAAGGATTACTTCACCCTCTCGATCGACACGGATTATTTCTTCGACAGCGACGCCGATCAGAAGCAGTACGCCGCCGATCTGCTCACGGAGCTGAAGCACTTCATGCGCAACACAGGGCTCGATACCCATGTGCTCCTGAGCCTTGACGAGATGGCGAACTACAACCTCTACTCCGACTTTGAAGACCTCGAAACGCTCTATGCCGCCGCGAGAATGATACTCCTCGGCTACAGCAGATAAGGCTGGGAACCATGCTCAAAGCCGTACTTTTTGACATGGACGGGCTCATGGTCGATACCGAAAAACTGCTCTCCCGCTTCTGGGTCGAGGCGGCGCGGAGCTTCGGGTTCCCCATGACTCCCGAGCACGTCCTCGGCATACGCTCCCTTTCGTGGAAGTTCGCGGCTCCCCACCTGCAAAGCATTTTCGGTGAGGAGTTCGATTACAGGGCGGTAAGGGCGAAGCGTCTGGAGCTCATGAACGCCTACATCGCCGAGAACGGCATCGAGATGAAAGCGGGGCTCACCGAACTGCTCGACCACATCGGGCGCAGGGGGCTCAAATGCGCGGTCTGCACCGCCACCGACCACGAGCGCACCCGCCGCTACCTCACGAGCATAGGCGTGTATCACAGGTTCGACGCCTTTGTCTGCGGGGACATGATATCCGTCGGCAAGCCTGCTCCCGATACCTACATCGAGGGCGCGAAAGCCGTGGGCTGTGAGCCTGCCGAGTGCATGGCTCTCGAAGATTCCCCCAACGGGATAGAATCCGCTTACCGCGCGGGGTGCATACCCGTCATGGTGCCCGACCTGTCACAGCCCGACGATGAGCTGAGAGCAAAGCTCCGCGCCGTATGCTCCGACCTCTCGAAGGCGATACCCGTCATCGACGAGCTTCTCGGGATATCCTGACATAAAACGATAAATAACGTACATTTTTTATAAACAGGGTATTGACAAATACGATAAAATGATGTATCATATAAACAAAGAAAACGTTATCACGACCGCAGACGTGCTGTCGCACTTCAAGGGAGTGCAACGCAGAGAAAATTCGTTTATGTACGAAGATATTGGTGGATTTGGAACAGAGGGGAGTATAGATGAAAGGGGAAGCTGACAATGGAAAAAAAGATCGTTACATTTATCACGATCGTTCTGGTGCTGGTCATCGTACCGTATGTTATCTACACGGTATACATCAGACATCAGGACGATATGTATAAGACCCTCAAGGAGTTCACGAGCTATACCACCCTCGACAAGGAATACGACATCAAGGTGATGAAGTATCAGGGCGTAAGCGGTGAAGAGGTGTACAACTTCAAGTTCTATATCACAAAGAAGTCCACGGGCGAGACAAAGTTCATCAAGAACTTGAAGATCAGCTCTTACGGCACGGATATAAAATTCACCGAGGACAAGAAGTCCACGAGCTACACTGTTGACGTCGTAGCCAAGAGCTCTTCGGGAAGCGAGACATTCTCTATCGACATGGACAAGATGATGGTCAAGGGACAGCATATAAGGGCTGTTATCTGACCGCAGTGATCGAATAGACCGGCTTTGAACGCGGAGCTGCTGTTTTGCGGCTCCGCTTTTTCTATATACTGCCCTTGCGCAGCAGCCGCCAAAGCCACTATGTGGCTTTGGCAGAGGGCGTATAACGTAGCGCTTAGCGGCGCATAGCGCCGCCCGCCGTCAAAGACGGCGGATTGCAAATCGTTATTACGATTTGCAATAGCGCGTAGTATAGAAGGAGGTGTATCTCTATGGATATCGGAGCTGTAGAAAGACACGGAAGGCTCTCGGTAAAGGACGGCAGGCTCACGGACAAGCACGGCAAGGCGGTGCGGCTCATAGGCGTTTCCACCCACGGGATAGCATGGTACCCCCGCTATATCTGCCGCGAGACACTTGAATACATCGTCCGTGAGTGGGGGATAAACTGCATACGCTTCGCCCTCTATACCCGCGAATACGGCGGTTATTGCAGCGGCGGCGACAAGGCAGACCTCAGAGAGCTGATACTCAAAGGCTGCGGCATCGCGGCGGAGCTGGGGATATACGCCATTATAGACTGGCACGTTCTCTCGGAGAAAGACCCCAACGTCTGCGCCGATGAAGCGGAGGAGTTCTTCGCGGATATGTCCTCGCGGCTGGCGGGGCGGGACAACATCATCTACGAGATATGCAACGAGCCGAACGCCGACTCCGACCATGCGGCAGTAACGCGATACGCCCGCCGCATTATCCCCGTGATACGGAGGAACGCTCCCGAAAGCGTGATACTCGTCGGCTCTCCCACATGGAGCCAGGACATACACCTCGCGGCGGAGCAGCCGCTCCCCTTCGAGAACATCATGTACACATTTCACTTCTACGCCGCGACCCACGGACAGTACCTCCGCGAACGTGTTGAGGAATGCGTGAAAAACGGTCTGCCCGTGTTCGTGAGCGAGTACGGAATGTGTGCGTCCGACGGCGGCGGCGAGCTTGACGAGCATGAAGCCCGCGAATGGCTCACGCTCCTTGACAGGTACGGCATAAGCATGATCTGCTGGAACCTCTCGGACGACGACGAATCGGCTGCGTTCATACGCCACGGCTGCGAAAAGCTCTCGGGCTGGAGCGCGGAGGAGCTTACACCTCACGGCAGGTTCTTCCTCGAAAGCGGCTTACTTCCCGCGGAGTAATACTAATCCCTAAAAGAACAGCAGACAAAAACAAAGTCCGTTCCCCATGTTGGGGAGCGGACTTATTATTCTTCCGAAAACCGCAATATACGGATAAACGGGCGCACACACAGGTTTGCCCCTACAATATGCGTTTATCAGAGACTTTTCAGCTCATCGTCGGAAACGAGCTTGAAGCCGCCCTCGGTGAGCGCGGTGACAGCCTCATCGGTCTTGTCCACACGGAGCACGAGGTAAGCCGTGCCGTCGGTGGAGTTGATGAATGCGGCGTACATATACTCAACGCTGATATTGTCCTTGTAAAGACAAGCCATAGCGTCTGCAAGTCCGCCGGGCTTATCGGAGATGTTTATCGCCATAACGTTCGTGATGGTAACGGCGAAGCTGTTCTCCTTCAGCACCTTCAAAGCGCCCTCGCTGTCGTCAACAATCAGACGGAGTATACCGAAATCCTTGGTATCGGCGATGGACATGGCACGGATATTCACTCCCGCGTCGCCCAGCAGACGGGTGATGGTGGAGAGCCTTCCCGCTCTGTTCTCAACGAATACAGATAACTGTTTTACTGTCATGTTTATACCTTCTCTCTTTTTTAATCATGTATTACTAACTATGGATATGAAATCGATCGTCCGCGAAGCGGACACCTTCAATTCCGCATTCCGAATTCCGAATTCAGAATTATCATCACACCAGCTTGCGCTTGTCGATCACGCGCACCGCCTTGCCCTCGGAGCGGGGGATAGACTTCGGCTCGACAAGCTTTACCCTCGCGCGTATGCCGAGAACGCTCTTTAACTCGCCCGTGATCTTCTTTTGCAGTTCCTCGTAGGTCTTGACCGTATCGGAGAACATATCGTCGCTTATCTCCACAAGAATGTCGAAAGTATCGGTAGTTCCCACGCGGTCAACAACGATCTGATAGTTCGGCATGGTGTCGCTTCTGCCCATAGGCTTCGCCATCTTCACGAGAGTTCTGCCGCAGGAGCATTTCTTCCTCGAAAGCACGCAGATGTCACGGGTGCGGTATCTGAGCAGTGGGAAAGCCTCCTTGTCAAGGCTCGTGAACACAAGCTCGCCCTTTGTGCCCTCGGGGAGCACCTCGCCCGTATTGGGGTCGATGATCTCGGCGATGAAGTGATCCTCGTTGATATGCATACCCGTCTGTTCCGAGCATTCAAAGGACACGCCCGGACCCGAAAGCTCGGTCAGTCCGTAGATGTCATACGCCTTTATTCCCAGCGACTTCTCGATCTCGCGGCGCATTTCCTCGGTCCAGGGCTCTGCGCCGAAAATGCCTGCTTTCAGCTTGATGTCGTCGGGGGAAAGTCCCATCTCGTGCAGGGTCTCGCCGATGTAAGCGGCGTAGGAGGGAGTGCAGCAGAGTATAGTGGCTTCGAGGTCGCGCATGAACTGTATCTGTCTTTCGGTGTTGCCCGATGACATGGGCAGGGTCAGACAGCCCACCTTATGGGAGCCGCCGTGCAGACCCGCTCCGCCCGTGAAAAGTCCGTAGCCGTAAGCGACCTGACATACATCGTCCTTGTTGCCGCCCGCCGCGACTATTGCACGGGCGGTGCAGTCCTCCCACATATCGACGTCGTTCTGGGTGTAGAAAGCCACGACGCGCTTGCCCGTCGTACCGCTCGTTGACTGGATACGCACGCACTCATCGAGGGGTCTTGCAAGCAGACCGTAGGGGTAAGCGTCCCGCAGGTCGGCTTTCGACAAAAACGGCAGTTTATGCAGGTCGTCGATGGACTGTATATCCGAGGGTTTCAGACCCCTGACCTCCATTTTCCTGCGGTAGTAGGGCACGTTGTCCCAGACGTTCTGCACCTGCTTGACGAGCTTTTCGCTTTGCAGCTTTTTCATTTCCTCTCGGGACATACATTCATGTTCTTTGTCCCAATACACTTTCGGACTTTCCATAGGCTTTTCCTCCTGAAATAATATTTAAATCATAATTTGTAAGGGTATCTCAATCCGATGTAGGGCGGGGCGGCTGGGCTGCGTTGGTGCAGCTCCCGCCTTGAATTACCAAACCCGCAAAGATCACACGGGCGAGGGTATTAACTTCGTTAATACTTGCTCGCCCCTACACAAAAGCACGAGGGTTTACCGCATTTTGTGTAATAACGCACACCCACAATGTAGGGGCGAGCATTGCTCGCCCGTGATTACCTGTGGCTTCGGGTAGGCTTTTGCCCGCCTAACGGCGGGTCTGGGATTGTGCAAAAATCGCATTCGCTCTTTTGCACAATTAAATCGGCGATACGGTCTGTTCTCGGGACGTTGGCTTGATTTGGTCGTTTCTGCCCTTACTTATCGGCTTTTCTTTGATATC
>CACZJT010000232.1 GCA_902781565.1 uncultured Ruminococcus sp. | reverse complement strand
GCTTGCACTCGTTGGGGTCAGCGCACTCGCCCTTGCCGATAACGCCGTCCTCTTCGCCGCCGATAGCGCCTACCTCAGCCTCGATGGAAAGACCGAGATGATGAGCCGCGTTTACAAGCTCGGTGGTCTTTGCAACATTCTCCTCGATAGGGAAGTGAGAGCCGTCGAACATGATGGAGGTGAAGCCCGCCTTGATGCACTTGTAGCAGCCCTCATAGGTGCCGTGATCGAGGTGGAGCGCAACGGGAACGGTGATGCCGAGAGACTCGTCCATAGCCTTTACCATAGCCGCAACGGTCTCGAATCCGCACATATACTTGCCTGCGCCCTCGGATACGCCGAGAATAACAGGTGAATTAAGCTCCTGAGCCGTCTGGAGGACAGCCTTTGTCCACTCAAGGTTATTGATGTTGAACTGACCTACCGCGTACTTACCTGCTCTTGCCTTATCGAGCATTTCCTTAGCTGAAACTAACATACTTAAAACACCCTCCGTAAAATACATTTTGTTCGCGCAGACAAACTCCGCGCTGATTTAATTATACACTTTTTCGGTGATTCTTTCAAGTGATTTTTGCCATATTTACATTTTCGGAAATCTTTTTTAACATTTTATACGATTATCAGCCGAAGCTCCCGCCCATCTCGTCGAACAGTCCTATGACCACCACGCAGTCGGGGGAGACCTTCTGCATTATCAGCTTCATGATGTTCTCGGGGACGGAGACACAGCCGCTCGTGTAGGGCTTCTGCGAGCCTATGCAGTGGAGGAATATCGCCGCGCCTCTGTCGGGAGTGCCCTCCTCGTTGAAGCCTATGTTCAGGCAGTAGCGGTAAGGGTATTCGTAGTCTATGATATGCTCGCACTCCCCGGTATCGAGGTCGGGGAGGTCCTTGATATCCACCATCTCGTTGTAGTGCATACCCTCCCTCGGGTCGCCCGACCAGTAGATGTCCTCATCGACCTTGGTGTAGGGCAGGGCACAGCCGGGATCGTCGGCGATACCGAACGCCGCGGTGAAGCGGTAAGTCCCGATGGGCGTTCTTCCGCAGCCCACGGCGCGTTCGGCGTCGCGCACCATGCCGTTCACTCCCACATATGCGGGGCTGGTGAGTATCTGCTTCCAGTCGCCGTTCTCGTCACGCTCGTTCATGGAAACGGTGGCGGTTGTCAGATCCATTCCCATAGCTCCCACCACGAAAAGCTGTTTGGTATCGTCGTTCTGCGCTTCGGGCAGAGCCTTTATCCAGTCGGGGGTATCGGTTACGTGCTGTATCGAAGCATAGAGCCCGTCGGGGCTCTCGGCAGTGTCAGAGGTATCACCGGTGTCGGCAGCTTTGGAAGCCGCCGCAGCGTCCGCCTTCGGGGAACTGTCCTCCGAAGTCCCGCCGTTATCGTTCCCGCAGGAAACAAGTATCGTCCCCGCAGCAGCAGCAGCACACAGGGCGGCTAAGATTCGTTTGGTCATGTTATCCGACCTCCTTTAAAAATACGGATCGGTTATTGAAAGATATCATAATGAACGCCTGTTTATCGCAGTAGTGAGAACCGCATTGTACGATCTTTATCATATCGTTCTCGATCTTGTAGACTATCCTGTTCTTATCGTCTATCCGTCTGCTCCGAGGAAGTCTAATAAACATAGTCCTCCCATGCGTCGTCAGTCCATGCTTTTATCATAGTTCACCTCATGGATAGTCCCGCCCGAGGATTCCATCTGAGCTATCGAGGCTCTGAGCCGCTTCATGTTCTCCTCGCTGTAAAACGGGTCGGGATCAGCAGTCAGTTCAAAGGGTATCCTGCGTTCTCTTACGGCTTTTTTTGCAAATACGCAGATCGCTGCCGTCATGCTCATGCCTATATCATCGCACAGATCGCTGAACTCTTTTTTCAATGTATCGTCCATTCGTATATTAAGATAAGTCTGTGACATATCAACGACCCCTTTCTATTATCTGTAATACTATTATATCACATTTATACGGCAGCGTCAACACATTGTCTGCATATACTCCCCTCTGTTCCAAATCCACCAATATCTTCGTACATAAACGAATTTTCTCTGCGTTGCACTCCCTTGAAGTGCGACAGCACGTCTGCGGTCG
>CACZJT010000231.1 GCA_902781565.1 uncultured Ruminococcus sp. | reverse complement strand
AAACCCCAGACCCGCCGTCAGGCGGGCAAAAACGCCACTGACCTGCAAACGCCCCCGCCTGCCTTGCGGCAGGTTTGGTGGTTGTGCAAAAATCGCGTTCGCTCTTTTGCACAATTAAATCGGCGATACGTCTTGTTCACGGGACGTTGGCTTGATTTGGTAGTTTCTGCCCTTACTGCACGTTTTTCTTGATATCGCCGATTTAACTTGGACTTTCGGTCTTGCATTTCTCGGGGGGCGCTTTGTTTTTGCGGTTCGTGTGCTTTTTGCGCCTTCGGCGCAACGGGGGCGCCGCCCCCACGCGAACTGCGTTCGCTCCCCTGCCTGCAAGGGAAAACCCTTCTGAAGAAGGGTTATTCCCTTGACTCTTTCCTAAGACTTTTGATCTGTGCTACTGTACGCTTTGCGCTTTTTTTGCCTGCGATCAGTTTTCACTTTCTATGCGTTGCGGCTTCGGCGGAGCGCGTTTCGCTTGCGAAACCGCGTCCGCATATCCGTCCGCCGCAGGCGGACACCTTCAATTCCGCATTCCGCATTCCGAATTCCGAATTATCCCGCCCTGCCAAATTATGATTTAACATATTTATCTTCCGTCCCGCATATAGTTTATCGAGCCGAAAAAATTTTACGGAGGGATGACTATGGAAATCAGGCTGACAAAGGAACAGGCGGTCTGCGTTTACGACGCTCTCGACTGCGAGCTTACACAGGCTGCCGAACATGACTTTATACTTCCCGATTACTGCCCCGATATCTTCAGAGTGCTCAAATGCACCCTGCTCCCCGATATCACGTCCTCGGGGATAAACGGCGGCAGACTTACTTTCGACCTCGGCGTTACCGTCAGGGTCATTTACCGCAGCGAGGAGGGAGGTATCTGCTGCGTGGAACACTCCGAGACTTTTACCCGCTCCGCAGAGCTTACGGGCGATGCTGACGCACCCTTCGTGCGCATAACCACGGCGGTGCAGTCGGTGGGCTGCCGCGTGGTCGATAAGCGCCGAATAGAGGTCAAGGGCTCGGTGAGCTGCCGCGCCAAGGTCGAAGCCGAACGCTCCTGCGAACTCGTGAGCAGCGCTGCGGGCTGCGGCATACAGCTAAGACGTCAGAATATGCTCTACCCCGCAAAACGCCTTACCGCCGCCAAGCGTATAACCGTCATCGAGGAGCTGGAGCTCGCCGAGGGCAAGCCGCCCTTCGGGACTATGCTCCGCTGCGGGGTGAGCGTTTCGGGCGGTGCGGAGGGCGGCTCGCAGGCGGGCGGAGTTTCAACAAGGTTCCTGCAAGGCAAGCTCGTCACCAAGGGCGAAGCCGCGGTGCAGCTGCTTTATCTGCCGAAGGGCGGTTCGGGGCAGCCCGAGACCATGCGCTTCGTGATACCGTTCAGTCAGATCATCGACATCGCGGGGCTCGATGAAGGCTTTGACGTGACCGCCGAAGCCGAGCCCTCGGGCTGTATCGTGACCCCAAAGCCCGACAGCGGGCTGCTGGAGTGCGAGCTGGTGCTGACGGTGAATATCCGCGCGGTGAAGTATAAGAGCGCGGAGCTCGTCACCGACGCTTATTCCACCCGCTGTGAGCTGACCTGCGAGAGAGCCGAGGGGCTTCTTAAAGCCCCGGGGAAGAACCTGCCGCTCAACTCATCGGCGACGGCGGCTCTGGGAAGTCCCGACGGGAGCGTTTCGCAGGTCTATGACGTGTGGTGCGAGAACATCAGCGTATTCTCCCGCTACGGCGAGTCGGAGGAGGACGAAGGGCTGGTCTACGGCAAGCTGACCTTCTGTATGCTCGGGCGGCTGACGGACGGAACGACGTGTTACAGCGAGCGGGAAGCGACCTTCGAGCAGGCGGTACATCTGACCGCCGAGGAGCTTGACGGAGCGCAGACGGCGGCGGCGGTGAAAGGCTGTTCATACACTTTAGGGGACGACGGCACAGTGAGAGCTAAAGCGGAGATAGGGATAGTCCTCACGGCGAAATCGCCCGAGGGAGCGGCGCTCATCACCTCGATAGTCCCCGACCCCGAGCGACCGAAGCCGAGGTGCGGAAAGTGTGCGGTAAGGATATGTTACAGCGAGAGCGGCGAGAGCTTATGGGACATAGCGAAGAAATACTCTGCCGAAGCCGAAGCGATATCCGACGAGAACCCCGAAGGCAGCAGAGTGCTCATCATACCCATGAAAAAATGACAGATCATAATTTGCGGAGCGGGATAATTCGGAATGCGGAATGCGGAATTCGGAATTCGGAATTCGGAATTGAAGGTGCGGCTGCGCCGCGGATATGCGGACGCGGTTTCGCGAGCGAAACGCGCTCCGCCGAAGCCGCAAAGCACAGAAAGTGTAAAATGACCGCAGGAAAAAAACGCGCAAAGCGTATAGTAGCACAGATCAAAAGTCTTAGGAAAGAGTCAAGGGGAAAGAGTCAAGGGAAGAACCCTTCTTCAGAAGGGTTTTCCCTTGCAGGGGAGCGCGAAGCGCGTGGGGGCAGAGCCCCCGTTGCGCCGAAGGCGCAAAAAACACGCGAACCTCAAACACAAAATGCACCCGAGAAACGCAAGCCAACCGCCCCATTTAAATCGGCGATATCAATTAAAAACGTTCAGTAAGGGCAGAAACGTCCCGCCCCGCACAAAGTCCCGTGAACAGATGTATCGCCGATTTAATTGTGCAAAAGAGCGAACGCGATTTTTGCACAACTCCAGACCCGCCGTCAGGCGGGCATAAGCCTACCGAACCCGCAGGTAATCACGGGCGAGCAATGCTCGCCCCTACATTGGGCGCGTTGTTCGGGTCAAGAGGTCGGGGCAAGCCCCGACCCTACAGGTATTGTGCCGCCCCGCCCTACATCAAGAACAAGATACCCCGATAAATTATGATTTGCATAACAATTACAGGAGGAAATCTATGACAGACATATACAACGATATCGCCGTCCGCACAGGCGGGGATATCTACATCGGCGTGGTGGGTCCCGTTCGGACGGGAAAATCTACCTTTATCAAACAATTCATGGAACAACTCGTGATACCTAACATCGACAGCGATTATAAACGCGAACGCGCGGGCGATGAACTCCCTCAGTCCTCGGGCGGCAGGACTATCATGACTACCGAACCCAAATTTATCCCCGAGGAAGCCGTTACCGTGAAGCTCGGTCAGTCCTCGGTGCGTATCAGAATGATAGACTGCGTGGGCTACGTTATCCCAAGCTCACAGGGCTACTACGAGGACGACGAGCCCCGCATGGTCATGACACCGTGGTTTGAAGCCGAGGTGCCTTTCAATATGGCGGCGGAGGTCGGCACCCGTAAGGTCATGACCGAACACTCGACCATAGGGCTCGTGGTTACGACCGACGGCAGCTTCACCGACCTCCCTCGCGCCGAATACGAGGAATGCGAGGAACGGGTCATAAACGAACTCAAAGAAACGGGAAAGCCCTTCACGGTGCTTTATAACTGCATAGACCCCGGTTCCGCGGAAGCCCGCGCGGAAGCAAAGCGGCTCTCGGAGAAGTATGGTACGGGAGTTATCCCCGTGAGCTGTGCGCGGCTCGACCGTTCCGATATCGAGAGCATACTCACCGAGGTGCTTTACGCCTTCCCCGTTCAGGAGATAGGCATTGAAGCCCCCGCGTGGCTCAATTCCCTCGATAAGGAGAACCGTATCCGCAGGGAAGTCTACGCCTGTATCCGCGCGGCTGCCGAGAAGGTCACGACCTTAAAACAGGTGGAGAGCTTCGCGGCGGAGCTTTCGGAATGTGAGTACATCACGAGCGCCGCCGTCACCGAAACGGAGCTGTCCTGCGGCAGGGCGGTCGTCGCGGCGAACATCGACAGCGCACTTTTCACCCGAATGATAGGCGAAGCGGCGGGAATACCGATCGAGGACGAGGGGGAGATAATACCAAAGATCATAGAGCTTGTGCATATCCGCGAGAAGTACGAGCGCCTTGCGGGAGCGCTGGAGGAAGCGGAGCGCACGGGCTACGGGATAGTCATGCCGACGCTTTCGGAGCTGAAGCTCGCAGAGCCCGAGATAATCAAGCAGAGCGGCAAATACGGCATACGTTTGAAAGCATCGGCGCCGTCGATACATCTGATGAAAACGCAGATCGAAACGGAAGTCGCGCCGATCGTAGGTTCGGAGAAGCAGTCGGAGGAGCTGATAATGTCGTTGATGAGCGATCTTGACGGCGACCCCGACAAGATATGGTCATCGAACATTTTCGGTAAGTCGCTGCACGAGTTAGTAAGTGAGGGATTGAATGCGAAGCTGTCAACGCTCCCGACCGATGCGCGGGTGAAGCTGTGCGAAACGCTTTCGCGCATGATAAACGAGGGCTGTTCGGGGCTCATTTGTCTGATACTGTGAAAAAAGCGCTCCGTCCGCGATGCGGGCGGGGCGTTTTGTGCTTGACAGCGGGTAAGATGTGTGGTACAATTAGTGTGGAAAATCATAATTTGTGGGGCTGACCGTACTGCACAAACCGATGTAGGGCGGGGCGGCACAACTGCGTTGGTGCAGCTCCCGCCCCTTTGACGTGCATGATTTTGGTGTAGGGTCGGGGCTTGCCCCGACCTCCTATATCGCACGCCCAATGTAGGGGCGAGCATTGCTCGCCCGTGATTACCTGTGGCTTCGGGTAGGCTTTTGCCTGCCTGAC
>CACZJT010000230.1 GCA_902781565.1 uncultured Ruminococcus sp. | reverse complement strand
AAAGAAAGCGGCACTCTGTAGCACAGACACGCCGGATGCAAGGGGCGGCGTTAGCCCCTTGCCGAGGTCAAGGGCGAGGAGCCCTTGCAGGGGAGCGCGTAGCGCGTGGGGGCGGCGCCCCCGTTGCGCCGCAGGCGCAAGAAACACAGCCGCCCAAAACCGCAAAACGCACCCGTGAAACGCAAGACCGAAAGTCCAAGTTAAATCGGCGATACCAAATAATCGTGCAGTAAGGGCATAAGCGCCCCGACCTGCACAACGTCCCGTGAACAGACGTATCGCCGATTTAATTTCACGAAAGAGCGAATGCGATTTTCGTGAAACCCCAAACCTGCCGCAAGGCAGGCGTAAGCCGCACTCCCATGAGGTCGGGGCAACGGCACCCACGCCGTGGTGCGGGCAACGGCACCCACGCCGTGGTGCGCCGACCCTACACCGAATCATGCGGGACGAATGGCGGGAGCTGCACCAACGCAGCCCAGCCGCCCCGCCCTACATCGGTTTGTGCAGTACGGTCAGCCCTGCAAATTATGCTTTATCCTTGTGAATCATCGTTCCCGCTTCTCTCTTTCTTCCAGTCAAGGTACTCCTCATATGTGCCTACCTTGTCTATGCAGCCGTCCTCGGTGATCTCTATTATGCGGTTGGCGGCGGTCTGCATTATCTCGTGGTCGTGGGTCGTGAATATCACCACGCCCTTGAAATCCGTCAGAGCATTGTTGACGGCAGTGATGGATTCGAGGTCTAAGTGGTTCGTTGGCTGGTCGAGCAGAAGCACGTTAGAGCCGAATAACATCATGCGCGAGAACATACATCTCACCCGCTCGCCGCCCGAAAGAACGCTCACCTTCTTGTAGATATCGTCCCCCGAGAACAGCATCTTTCCGAGAAAGCCCCTCAGATAAGTCTCGGTGTCCTCGTTGCCCGAATACTGTCTTATCCAATCGACTATCGAAAGCTCACAGCCGTCGAAGAATTTTCCGTTGTCCTTCGGGAAGTACGAACGCGAGGTCGAAACGCCCCATTTCATCGTACCCGCGTCGGGCTCGCTCTCCTCGGCGAGTATGTCAAAGAGCGCGGTTATCGCCTGCTCGCTCCTGCCGATGATCGCGACTTTATCGGTGCGCCCCAACGTAAAGGTCACGTTTTTCAGCAGCGGCTCGCCGTTTTCGTCATTCTTGCATATGCCGTCGAGCTTCAGTATATCCTTGCCGAGCTCACGGTCGGGCTCAAAGCCGATGTAGGGGTACTTCCTCGACGAAGCGGGAAGCTCCTCGACGGTCAGCTTATCCAGCAGTTTTCTGCGGGAGGTCGCCTGCCGCGACTTTGACTTGTTTGCCGAGAAACGCGAGATGAACTCCTGCAACTCCTTTATCTTTTCCTCAGCTTTCTTGTTCTGCTGCTTGATAAGTCTCTGCATGAGCTGTGAGGACTCATACCAGAACTCGTAGTTGCCGACGTACATCTTGACCTTGCCGTAATCGAAATCGACTATGTGGGTGCAGACGTTATTGAGGAAGTGTCTGTCATGGGACACCACAAGCACCGTACCGAAGTATTCCGCGAGGAAGTCCTCGAGCCAGCGTATGGCGTAGATATCGAGGTGGTTTGTCGGCTCGTCAAGGAGTATGATATCGGGAGAGCCGAAAAGCGCCTGTGCCAGCAGCACCTTGACTTTCTGATTACCGTCGAGGGAGGACATCTGCGAATAGAGTATATCCTCTTCGAGCCCGAGACCCTGTATCAGTTTCGAGACCTCGCTTTCGGCTTCCCAGCCGTTAAGCTCCGCGAACTCTCCCTCGAGCTGTGCTGCGCGTTCGCCGTCCTCATCGGAGAAATCCTCCTTAGCGTAGAGGGCGTCCTTTTCCTGCATTATATCGTAAAGTCTTTTGTTTCCCATGATAACGGTATCGAGCACCGTATATTCATCGAAGGCGAAGTGATCCTGACGGAGCACGGACATTCGGGTACCCTTATCAATAGCAATCTCGCCCTTGGTAGGTTCCAGTTCACCGCAAAGGATACGAAGAAATGTGGACTTACCCGCGCCGTTAGCGCCGATTATACCATAGCAGTTCCCACCGGTGAATTTAAGCTCTGCGTCCTTAAAAAGGGTCTGTCCGCCGAACTGCATGGTAAGGTTATTTACTTGTATCATTTTTTCATACTTCTCCTATGTTATTATTATACACAAATATTATATACACATCTATTATACCACATTCTCCCTCCGATGTCTATATATTATTGATGAATTTTTCGCTTTACGGCTGATTTTTCGGTGATTATACAGTTTAAAAAAGTTAAATATATTAGCATTAACACAGAGCGGCAAACGGAAAGATAAAGCATAATTTGTGAGAGTATCTCAATCCGATGTAGGGCGGGGGCTTGCTCCCGCCATTCGCGCCGTTCGACCTGCATGATTCGGTGTAGGGTCGGGGCTTGCCCCGACCTCTTGACCCGAACAACGTTACTTTGTTCCATTTGTGTAGGGGCGCACCTAAGAAACCTTTAGGTTTCCGTGCGCCCGTGGATAACGTAGGGCGTACCTTG
>CACZJT010000229.1 GCA_902781565.1 uncultured Ruminococcus sp. | reverse complement strand
AACGTAACGTTGTTCGGGTCAAGAGGTCGGGGCAAGCCCTGTACGAACATAGTTCGTACCCCCTACACCAAATAGTGCAACGCGGTCAGCCTTACAAATTATGATTTTTTTTCGGAGGTGCCCTAAATGCCAAAAAAAACGCCAAAGACTAACGTCATGCGCGTGCTTGACGCGGCTAAGGTGAAGTATAACGAATTTACCTTCGACGGCGAATATACGAACGGCTTAGAGATCGCCCGCGAAATGGGTCAGCCTGCCGAACGCGTGTTCAAGACCCTCGTGACCGTCGGAAAGTCGGGGAAAAATTACGTCTTTATGGTGCCCGTCGCAGAGGAACTCGACCTCAAAAAAGCCGCTAAAGCCGTCGGCGAAAAGTCGGTGGCTATGATAAAGTCAAAGGAACTCCTGCCGCTTACGGGCTATATCCACGGCGGCTGCTCGCCTATAGGCATGAAAAAACAGCTCCCCACCGTCATTCACGAGACAGCGGAACTGTACGATACTATTTTCTACAGCGGCGGCAGAGTGGGCTTTCAGGTGGAAACTTCGCCCGCAGACCTGTTCGCGCTGATACCGATAACGTCCGCAGATATAACAGTCTGACAGACAGCTTGTAATGTATTTCTGTAAAGGAGAATTTGCATAGATAAGATTACGCTGCAAAGGTGATGATATAAATGTACGAGATCGTGCGTGATGCTGTTGAGGAGCGCAATTTCAAAAAGGTCAAGGAGATATTCTCTACCATGAACGAGGCGGATATCGCCGACCTTATCCAGGGCTTTCACGACAACCGCGAAGCCGAAGCCAAGGACATCTCGCTGCTTTTCAGACTGCTGCCGAAGGATACGGCGGCGGAGGCTTTCGCTTACATGGACTCCGACCTTAAAGAGCTGCTGATAAACAGCTTCACGAATACCGAGCTTCAGGAGATCATCGACGACCTGTTCATCGACGATACGGTAGACCTTATCGAGGAAATGCCCGCAAACGTGGTAAAGCGTATCCTCGCCGCCGCCGACCCCGAGAGCCGCCGTCAGATCAATATGATACTCAAATACCCCGAGGACAGCGCGGGAAGTATCATGACCACCGAGTATATCTACATGAAAGCCGATACCACGGTAAAGGAGACTCTTGAAAAGATACGCTCGCTGGGCTGGGTCAAGGAAACGGTCTACACGATATACGTCACCTCTCAGGACAGACAGCTTGTCGGGGTGCTGTCCATACTCGATCTTCTGACCTCCGACGATGACGAGCTTGTGGGGGATATCATGGATCCGAATGTCATCACCGTCGAGACCCATGAGGATCAGGAGATCGTAGCGAACAAGTTCCTAAAGTACGACTTCATCGCCCTGCCCGTCGTGGACAACGAGAACCGCATAGTCGGGATAGTCACCTTCGACGACGCTATGGACGTAGCCGAGGAGGAGGTAACGGAGGACTTCGCCCACATGGCGGCGGTCGAGCCTTCGGAGGAGAGCTATTTCAAGACCTCGGTATTCGCCCATGCGCGCAACCGTATCGTATGGCTGTTGGTGCTGATGTTATCCTCGACCATTTCGAGCGTCATCATCGGGCATTACGAAGCGGCGTTCGCAACTGTGCCGCTGCTCGTGGCTTCGATACCGACCCTCACGGGAACGGGAGGAAACTGCGGCTCGCAGACCTCGACAATGGTCATACGCGGAATGAGTCTCGGCGAGATAGAGCTAAAAGACTTCTTCAAGGTAGTATTCAAGGAGTTCCGGATATCGCTCATCGTAGCGGTGATACTGGGGGCTGTAAACTTCGGGAGGATATGCATACAGTACCGAAGCGACCCCGAAGTATTGAAGCTGGCGCTGTGTGTGAGCCTTGCGATAGTTGCGGCGGTAGTGATGTCGAAGCTGATAGGCTGCATACTCCCGATGGCGGCAAAGGCGGTAAAGATAGACCCCGCGCTGATGGCGGCGCCGTTCATCTCAACGATAGTTGACGCCTCGACGACGCTGGTATTTTTCAACATCGCGCTGATAGTATTTGATATAAAGCTATGAACAAAGTCCCGAAAGATAGAGCTTTCGGGACTTTTTCAAATCATGATTTGTAAGGCTGACCGCGTTGCACTATTTGGTGTAGGGGGTACGAACTATGTTCGTACAGGGCTTGCCCCGACCTCTTGACCCGAACAACGTTACGTT
>CACZJT010000228.1 GCA_902781565.1 uncultured Ruminococcus sp. | reverse complement strand
GAAAAATCGGTGCAAAGCTCGGACAGCTCCGAAAGCAGGTGGCTTGATATGAGCACCGTCACGCCCCATTCCTCCTGCATACGCTTTATGAGCCTGCGCACTTCCACTATGCCCTCGGGGTCGAGACCGTTCACAGGCTCATCAAGCACCATTATCTCGGGCTTCGGAAGAAGCGCCATTCCGATACCGAGCCTCTGTTTCATACCGAGGGAAAACTTGCCCGCACGCTTCCTGCCCGTGTCCGCAAGCCCGACGAGCTCAAGTATCTCGTCGATGCGCCTTTCATCGGGATAGCCCCGCAGATAGCGGATATACTGCAAATTCTCGCGAGCCGTCATAGCGCCGTCGATGATGGGCTGTTCTATCATAAAGCTCATTCTCGCACGGGAATCGTCAAGGGATTCGGGGCTTCCGAAAAGCTCTATGTCACCGCCGCTCTGCATTATGAGTCCCCCGAGTATCTTCATCACAGTGGTCTTTCCCGCGCCGTTGGGACCTATCAGCCCGCAGATATGCCCGCGCTCAACCCTAAGACTGAAACCGTGCAGGACTTCCTGTTTTTTGTAGGACTTGCAAAGTCCTCTCACAGCAATTACAATGTCTGCCATTGTCATCACCCTTTCTTTTGTTCTGAACCTATTCTAACACCCGAAGGTAAAGAAAAGGTTAAGCAAACAGTAAAGAAAAGGTCAAGTTAACAGCCTATAGCCCATTCCCCAGACCGTTTCGATATAATCGTTATCGGGATCGAGGTTTTTGAGCTTCTGACGGATATTGCTCATATGAACTTTGACAGTGTTATCGTCGCTCAGATAATCCTCGCCCCATACGCTTTCAAAGAGGTTTGCCTTAGACCACAGTTTCGCGGGCTGTTTCAGCATCAGCTCCAGTATCGCAAATTCCTTGCCTGTGAGTGTGAGGGCATTCCCGCAGACCTCCGCAGTCCCCGAGATCGGGTCAAGGGTCAGGTTCTTATGGGACAGCACTTTCTTTTCCTCGGTCTTTGCGGCATTTCCCTCATACCGCCGCAGAACGGCTTCAACGCGAACAAGAAGCTCGTCAAGGTCGAAGGGCTTTGTGATGTAGTCATCGGCGCCCATTCGCAGAAGCTCTATTTTTGAATGCGTTTCGCTCTTTGCGGACACCACTATAGCGGGGATATCCGAGAACTCCCGTATCTTCTGCAAGACCATATCGCCGCTCCGAAAGGGCAGCATAAGATCGAGTATAATGAGCGACAGGTCGCTTTGTTCACGGGCGATACGGACGGCGTCGAGCCCGTTCGGTGCAGAGAGCGTTTCATATCCCTGCGAGGAAAGATATTCGCAGATCAGGCGGTTTATCTCCTTATCGTCCTCGGCGGTAAGTATTTTTTTCATGTCACACCTCCGAATATTGATGTCTGTTGTAATCATTATAGCACAGTTCGGCTGAAAGGTCAATCATAACAGACTTTCTCGGGAAACAACTGTCCGGTCTAACTTTGCAGACATTAGTTCTTGCTTCCGATGGATCGGTAAAGCAAGATCAGCGAAGCAGCCATCATCAGCGCTTCGGTAACGGGCTGCGCCCAAAGCATTCCTCCGAAAGCGAAGAACCTGTTGAACAGGAGGAGCAGAGGTATGTAGAGTATCAGCTGGCGCACAAGGGTTATCCCGAAGGCGTAAAGCGGTTTTCCCATAGCCTGAAAGGACATTCTGCACATAGACACCGTTCCCACAAAGGGCAGTATGAACATTATCCGCCGAAGTACCGAAGCGCTTATCCTTATGACCTCTCCCGATTCGGAGAAGATACCCGTCAGCAGCGGCGCGAACACTCCGTAGACAGCCATGAAGAACAGCTCCGTTCCCGTGACTATCATCACGCCTGCTTTCAGCACCGATTTCATACGGGTGTAGTTCTTAGCGCCATAATTGTAGCCCATGACAGGCTGAGTTCCCGCTGCGAAGCCCTGATAGACGTAGCTCCCCACCGAGAGCAGCTTTTGAGCTATACCCATAGCCGCCACGGTCAGCTCACCATATTCGACAGCGAGATTATTGTTCACCACATACGCCGCCGAGGTCAGCAGCGTTTCCAGCGACGCGGGGACGCCCACACGGAATATCTCTCCCACAAGCGAGGCTTTTGGGGTGAGGTATCTCAGCGACGGGTCAAGGAGGGTCTTTCCGCTTACATAGAACACCAGCGAAGCCGCCGTGCCGAGGGCGT
>CACZJT010000227.1 GCA_902781565.1 uncultured Ruminococcus sp. | reverse complement strand
ATGAACTATTGTTCATGCGTGCGTTCGCACTCCCTTGAAGTGCGCCGTACAAGCTGCGCTTGTACCCACGTCTGCGGTGGCATTAACGAAGTTAATGCGTGCGCCTTGATAAAATCCGTTTCTGCACGAATCTATTGTCGGCTTTGAAACAGAGGGGAGTATACCTAACTTGAACGCCTGAACGCCCTTCGGGGCGTTTTTTTTGCCTTTACGCTTAAATACGGGGACAATGATTTGTAATATATGCACAAATCATCGGTGAGAAATGCTGTTTGGTATTGCAATTTTGCTCATATTGTGATATAATAACCCTATCGGCTTGAATAACACATATCTACACGAAAAATTCATATATAGGAAAGGACTTTGTTTATGAGAGCAAGCGGAATACTTCTTCATATATCCTCGCTTTCGGGTAAGTACGGCATAGGAAAGCTCGGCAGGGAAGCCCGCGAGTTTGCGGACTTCCTCAAAAAGGCGGGGCAGAGATACTGGCAGATACTCCCCGTATCTCCGACGGGCTACGGCGATTCGCCCTATCAGAGCTTTTCGGTGTTCGCGGGGAACCCCTACTTCATCGACTTCGAGACCCTTGAAAAAGACGGGCTCCTTGAAGCGGCGGACTATGAGAGCACAGACTGGGGCGGGAGCGATAAGACAGACTACGGACACATCTACGAGGTGATATATCCCGTCCTCCGCAAGGCTTATGAAGCCTACAAGAAAAGCGGTGATGAGGAGCTTTATGAGTTCATCGAAGCGAACCCGTGGGTAAGCGATTACGGGCTTTTCATGGCGCTGAAATCCGCTCACGGCGGCAAGCCCTGGTATGAGTGGGAGGACGCCCTGCGCCTGCGTGAGCCGAAGGCGATAGAGCAGGCTTGCGGGGAGTATGAGGACGACATCGGTTTTCATGCGTTTTTGCAATACGAGTACGCGAAGCAGTGGGGTGCGCTCAAAGCCTACGTCAACGGTCTGGGGATAGAGTTCATCGGGGATATGCCCATCTACGTTGCCTATGACAGCGTGGAGGTCTGGACACAGCCCGAACTGTTCTATCTCGACGAGGACAGAAATCCCATAGACGTTGCGGGCTGTCCTCCCGACGTGTTCACGGCTAAGGGTCAGCTCTGGGGGAATCCCCTCTACCGCTGGGACGTACACGAGGAAACGGGCTACGCATGGTGGACGGAGCGCCTTCGCGCCGCCTGCACCACTTACGATGTGGTGAGGATAGACCACTTCCGCGGCTTCGAGAGCTATTACACCATACCCTACGGCAACGAGGACGCGATCATCGGCGAGTGGCGGAAAGGTCCCGGCATGAAGCTGTTCAAGGCGATGAGAGCCGCCCTCGGGAAGCAAAGGATCATCGCGGAGGACCTGGGCTTCATCACGAAGGAGGTCGCAAAGCTCCTGAAGGCTTCGGGGTATCCGGGCATGAAGGTGCTTCAATTCGCCTTTGACAGCGACCCCTCGAACGGCTACCTGCCCCACAATTACACGAGCAGCAACTGTATCTGCTACACGGGCACTCATGACAACGAGACCGCTGCGGGCTGGGTGAGCTCACAGAACCGCAGGACGCTCAAATTCTGCCGCGAATATCTGAACGTAAAGCGCAATAAGGAGATACCGTGGGCGATGATACGCGCCGCCTGGGGGAGCATAGCCGACACCGCTATCGCCCAGATGCAGGACTTTCTGGAGCTTGATTCATCGGCGAGAATGAATATTCCATCGACCCTTGGCGGCAACTGGCAGTGGCGCATGACGGGCGGCGAGCTGACCGACGAGCTGGCGGAGAGGATACGCAGGCTGACCGTGACTTACGGGAGGTAACAGAGCAAAGTACGCTGATATACAAGGAGAAAATATGCTTGATATAAAAAGGCTTACCGAACTTGCAGAAAACAGTGATAAAGTTTTGACGACCGCACATACAATAAAGCGGTTTATGGAAAGAGGGATATGCTTTGATGATGTGATAAACGGGATAAAAACGGGCAAGATAATTGAGCAATATCCGAATGATTATCCACACCCGAGCTGTCTGATCCTCGGCGTCGATATGCATGGGAAAAGTATTCATATTTGTGTCGGAACAGATGATGAATATTTATGGCTCATAACAGTATATTATCCATCAGAGGAGTATTGGGACAGCAGCTTTGAGATAAGAAAGGAGAAATGACCATGACTTGCTTTTTTTGCAAAGGAAAAATGATCTCCGCTACAACAACATATATGACAGA
>CACZJT010000226.1 GCA_902781565.1 uncultured Ruminococcus sp. | reverse complement strand
TAAGGGCTCCTCGCCCTTAGGAATCCTCGCCAGCCTCGCGCGGCTGGACCCGCTGTCTGTGCTACAGAGTGCCGCTTTCTTTTTTTGTGCTTGCGGTCACTTTACGCTTTCTAAATCATGCGGAGCGAAGCGACCGCATATCCGTCCGCCGCAGGCGGACACCTTCAATTCCGCATTCCGCATTCCGCATTCCGCATTCCGAATTGCGCTCACGCTATCTCCGCCATCGCTTCGCGGCTCTCGGTCAGAAACTCCCTTACACAGCCGATCAGCGTTTCTGCGGGCGTCAGCTCTCTTATCAGAAAACCTACACTGCCCCCCAGCTTCTTCGGGCGCGTGTGTATGCCGTGTCGGTAGAATATCCACCTCTCAAATTCGCACATGGACATCTCAAAACACATATTCTCCCCCCGCCGCGTGACGTAGCACATCTCCTCGCCCGTGTCGGCAGTGGCTATCTTTATGTCGTACTGATGTATATATTCACTGATGTCCGCTGACATTTACAGCGCCCCCTTTTTTCGGAAGTCACATTTTCTCCACGAGAGCCGCGACCTCGTTGGCATACGCCGTTATCTGCTCGGTGTCCTTTCCTTCGAGCATTACCCGCACAAGCGGCTCCGTGCCCGATTCGCGCACGAGTATCCGTCCCTCGCTCCCCAGCTTGTTCTTGACGTTTTCTATCGCCGCCGTAACAGCGCCGTCCTTGTCCCACATACCCTTTTTGTCGGCGGTTATGCGGACGTTCACAAGTACCTGCGGATATACCTCCATGCAAGCCGCAAGCTCGCTCGCCTTCTTTCCCGTCGCCGCGAGTATCTCAAGGAACTTCGCCCCCGTCAGCTCGCCGTCGCCCGTGTTGGCGTGTTCGAGCATGATGATGTGTCCCGACTGCTCGCCGCCTATGCCGTAGCCGCCCCGGAGCATTTCCTCCAGCACGTACCTGTCGCCGACCGCGGTTTTCCTCGCGGAAATGCCCTCGCTCTCGGCGAACTTGAAGAAGCCTATGTTTGACATGACCGTGACAACGCAGGTGTCGTGGGGCAGCTTGCCTTTTGATTTAAGGTAGCGGGAGAATATCGCAAGGAGCTTGTCGCCGTCGATGAGCTCGCCTTTCTCGTCCACCGCAAGACATCTGTCCGCGTCGCCGTCGAATGCAAGCCCCAGGTCCGCGCCCAGCTCCACGACTTTCTTTTGAAGGTTCTCCATGTGTGTCGAGCCGCAGTTATCGTTGATGTTGAGCCCGTTCGCCTCACAGCTGATAAAGGTACAGTCCGCACCGAGCCCTGTGAATATCTGCTTTGCGGTGGCGGTCGCCGAGCCGTTGGCGCAGTCGATGACAACCTTTATCCTGCTGACGTCACCCTCGACCGCAGACTTAATGGCGTTTATGTAATCCTCGGCGGCGTGGGATTCGGTGAAGATGTGACCCACTTCCGCGCCGTCCCTGAGAGCAAGTCTTTCGGGGGTATCGAGGATAAGGGCTTCGATCTCCTCCTCGACCGCATCGGGCAGTTTGAAGCCCGTGGAGGAAAAGAGCTTGATACCGTTGAATTCCACGGGGTTATGCGAAGCGGAGATCATAACGCCCGCGTCGGCGTTGTATTTCTTTACGAGCATAGCGACCGCAGGGGTAGGCACAACGCCCAGCAGGTGAGCGTCCGCGCCCACGGAGCAGATACCCGCCGCGAGAGCGGCTTCGAGGGGCGCACCCGAAATGCGGGTATCTCTGCCTATAATGATCTTGGGACGCCTGTCATCGGGGACGTTTTTAGCGAGCACCATAGCCGCCGCCCGACCGATGTTCATAGCCGTTTCGCAGGTAAGCTCGGTGATAGCCACACCCCGAGCGCCGTCAGTTCCGAATAATCTTCCCATGTATATTACTCCCTTTATATAAATTATATAAATTGTTGTGTAAGAATTTGTGAGGCTGAAATAATGATCGCACAATATATGTACGTTTGCGCAAAGTGAAAGATAGAGGCACAACGCCGGGCAGACCACAGACATTGTAGGGGCGCACCTTGCCCCCGCCTGCCTTGCGGCAGGTTTGGGGGTTGTGCAAAAATCGCTCCGCTCTTTTGCACAATTAAATCGGCGATACATCTGTTCTCGTTACTTTGTGCGGGGCGGTTCGTTTCTGCCCTTAATTCACAGCTTTTCTTTGATATCGCCGATTTAACTTTCGGACTTGCGTTTCTCGTGTTCGCTTTGTGATTGCGGTTCGCGTGCTTTTTGCGCCTGCGGCGCAACGGGGGCTCTG
>CACZJT010000225.1 GCA_902781565.1 uncultured Ruminococcus sp. | reverse complement strand
GCCCCGACCCTACACCAAAATCATGCACGTCAAAGGGGCGGGAGCAAGCCCCCGCCCTACACCAAATAGTGCAACGCGGTCAGCCTTACAAATTATGATCTGTCACTGTATCTTGACCTTAATTATACCACATTTCTATCCGCTCGGCAATACCTTTTTGCGAATTTGTTATGCATTTGTTAAAAAAATCATATACGCTTGACAAAGTCTCTTTATGGTGCTATACTTTAAAAGGCAAAAGCACTAAATCAAAAGGAGTTATTATCATGAAGATCGCAATTATCGGATTGGGACTTATCGGCGGGTCGCTGGCTAAATGCATAAAGAAATACACCGATTATACCGTCTGCGGTATCGACATCTCGGGGACGACCCGCGCCGCCGCTCTCGCAGAAGAGGCTATCGACACCGTTATCGAGCCCGAAGCTCTCTGCTCCTGCGACCTCTCTATAGTCGCTCTGCACCCCAATGAGACTATCGAATTTATTCTCGAACATAAGAACGACTTCAAGCCTGACAGCATTGTTATCGACTGCTGCGGCGTTAAACAGGCTATCGTGGAAGCCGTTGAACAGCCACTCTCGGAATGCGGCGTGAGGTACTTGGGCTGTCACCCTATGGCGGGGCGCGAGTTCTCGGGATTCGCTTACTCCCTCGACAATCTGTTCGAGAAGGCGAGCTTTATCATGACCCCCACCGATAACACCAAGATGTCCGCTATAAAGGAGATATCCTCTTTCGCCTACAAGATAGGCTTCGCGAAATGCGTGGTGTCCTCTCCCTCGGAACATGACGAGATCATCGCTTTCACCTCACAGCTCGCGCACGTTGTCTCAAGCGCCTATATCAAAAGCCCTATCCTCGATAAACGCGCGGGCTTCTCGGCGGGGAGCTTCAAGGACCTCACCCGCGTGGCGTACCTTAACGCCGATATGTGGACGACCCTGTTCCTCATGAACAGCCGCGCCCTCACCGATGAGCTGGACTGCATAATAAAGAATCTCAGCGATTACCGCAAATGCATAGCCGAGGGCGACGCCGAGACCCTCCACCGCCTGCTCGAAGAGGGCACCGCACTGAAAGAAAAGAGCAATTTGCAGGGGTGAGCAGATAGTATTACAGCGGACGTTCCGAAATGGAATGTCCGCTGTTTTTGATATTTCTTTCAGAAGGCTTTGGCTTTAAGTGTACGTCCCGCAAGATAATCCAGCGAGACTTTGTAGAAGTCCGCAAGCAGAATGAACAGGTGCATGGGCATTTCCCGTTTACCGCTTTCGTAGAGCTGATACTGCTGTCTCGTTATCCCGAGAATGTCCGCGACCCTCTGTTGTGACAGGTCGTTATCCTCCCGTAAGTCCCTTATGCGTTGATAAAAATACATAAAAGCACCTCCATACTTTTGTATATTATGGAGATTCTAACACATAATTATAAATAAACTCTTGATTTGCATTCGTTTAAATGCTATAATATTATTGCATTCAAACGAATGATTCATTAGTTCTCGGGGTGAGTAATATGGAGGATGGTTATTTGTTCGGTTACGTTATTATATCAATATGCTGGGGATTGATCTGGGGAGTAGTTACAAAAAAGATAATTGAGAATAAGGGCTATAATGAAAACTGGTTTTGGTGGGGATTTTTTTTCGGCTTCTTTGCAATGATAGTAGCATTGAGCAAGCCGGAAGTCCCGCGCCGCAGTTTGGGAGAGCCAAAGGGACTGAGCTATACGGGTCTTAGCGGTAATTCAAAACATATGGGAGCACCTTCGTCCAATAATTCATGGGTGTGTATTTGCGGAGCAAGGAATATGTCTGCTGAAAACATTTGCAGCAGATGTGGGAAAAACAGATACTCTTCACCTAAAAAGGATATATCCGTCAAAAGTTCTTCTTTAAAAAACACTTCTTGGGTATGTGAATGCGGAACGAGAAACAGCGCCGCACATTTGGTATGTTTCAAATGCGGAAAGGAGAAAAGGGAAGCCGATAGTCCTGTCAAAACAGCTGCAAAAGAAAACGAAGCAGTTGACCCGTCGAAAAACAAAAAAGATGTCAGTATCGGCGACACCGCCGAACAGATCAAGTCTTTCAAAAAGCTCCTCGACGACGGTATCATCACCGAGGAGGAATTTACCGCAAAGAAAAAGCAGATACTCGGAATATAAGAAAAGCACGGGATACCCGATCGGTATTCCGTGCTTTTTGTGCTTTATCAATATACTCCCCTCTGTTCCAAATCCACCAATATCTTCGACTCCCTTGCAGGGCGCCAGCCCAACTGCGGTCGTGCGCCTTGATAAAATCCGTTTCTGCACGAATCTATTGTCGGCTTTGAAACAGAGGGGAGTATAATTATCAGAACAACTCCACAGTCTCGATACCCAGCACATCGAGCTGACGCTCGAGGACTGTCCTTACCGCAAGGCAGAGGTTCAGCCATGCGCGTTTCTTTGCGGCGTCCTGCTCATTGGCTATGTGGCAGTCGTGGTAGAACTTCGCAAAGCAGTCCGCCAGCTTGTAGGCGTCCTCGCATACCATGTTCGGGGCTTTCTCGCGGTAAGCCGCAGCATACGCCTCGCCCGAGAGCGCCAGCTTCAGAAGCACCGCACGCTCGCTGTCGGCGTATATGCCTTCGCTGTCAAAGCCGTCGGGAGTGCCGTTCTGCTTCAGTATCGAGTTGATACGCGCCACCGTGTAGAGCAGGAAAGAGCCCGTCTTTCCCTCCGCCGCCATGAACTTGTCGAGGTCGAAAACGTAGTCCTTGGCGCGGTGGTTGATGAGGTCGCCGAACTTTATCGCCGCCACAGCCACACGCCGCGCTATGTCAGCCTTGTCCTCCTCGGCGGAGTGGGTGGACTTGTCCACCATGCCCTTTGCGTAGTCGTATACCATGCCGTAAAGCGTTTCGAGCCTCATAACGCCGCCGTCGCGGGTCTTGTAGGGCTTGCCGTCCGCGCCGTTCATCGTGCCGAAGCCCAGGTGCTCCAGCTTCACGCTCTCGGGGACTATGCCCGCCTTTTTCGCACAGCGGAACACCTGCGTGAAGTGCAGGCTCTGACGGCTGTCCACCACGTACCATACCTCATCGGGCTTCCAGTCCTTCATGCGCTGAATGAGAGTGGCGAGGTCGGTTGTGGCGTAGATGTTGGAGTTATCCGACTTCTTGACGATGACGGGGGGGACGGTTATCTTGTCGCCCTCCTCGGCGACGTCCACGACCATAGCGCCCTCGCTCTCGTAGAGCAGACCCTTTTCGTTGAGCCTGTCTATCAGCTCGGGAACATACTTCTCCGCGTCCGACTCCCCGTACCAGTAGTCAAAGGACACGTTCAGCGTATCGTAATTGCGCTTGACATCGGCGCAGGAAATGCGGATTATCTCCTTCCAGAGAGCGGTATAAACGGGATCGCCCTTCTGTAGCGCGGCGGTGACGGCTTTAGCCTTAGCCTTGAAAGCCTCGCCCTCGGGGGTCTCCTCCTTGCTCTTTTTGCTGGCGAAGGGGTATATCTCGTTGAGCTCCTCGGCGGTAATGCCTATCCCGCCGAAGCCCGAGAGGTCGTATCCCTCCTGCCATATCTCCCATTCGGGGTGGCGTTCTTTGAGCTCCGCGATGACAAGACCTATCTGCAAGCCCCAGTCGCCGAGGTGAACATCGCCTATAGCCGTCCGACCCGTAGCGCGGACGAGCCTTTTGAGAGCCTCACCGATAACGGCGGCTCTGAGATGTCCGATGTGGAGGGGCTTAGCGACGTTGGGACCGCCGTAATCGAGGACGATGGTCTCGGGCTTTTCTGCCTGCGGGATACCGAGAGCGGGGTCGGCGAGCATATCCGAAACGTAATTAAGGATAAAGCCGTCCGAGAGGTCGATGTTTAAGAATCCCGCGCCGACGGCTTCCGCCTTGGCGATATCGGGATCGTTGGCGAGTTTCGCGGCAACGTCGGAAGCGATCATGCGGGGAGCTTTGTGATAGAGCTTAGCGCCCGCGAAAGCGCCGTTGCACTGGAACTGGCAGAGGTCGGGGCGGTCGGAAACGGTAACAGCGCCCAGTTCCGCCGAGTAGCCGCAGGCTTCAAAAGCCGCGGAGGTCTTATCAGTGAGAATTTTTGTAAGTGTATTCATCGAATCAGCCTTTCGTATAGTGTACAGATCATAATTTGGCATGGCAGAGCCCTGCACGAAGTTCGCGGAATTTTTGGCTACGCCAAAAATAGTTTGTTGTTTAACTTTCAGACACCCGCGGCAGTCGTTCAAAGGGCTTTGACCCTGTGTTTTTTGATGTATGGCGTATGAATGAACCTACTTGTGCAAAGTGAAAGAAAGCGGCACTCTGTAGCACAAACACGCCGGATGCAAGGGGCGGCGTTA
>CACZJT010000224.1 GCA_902781565.1 uncultured Ruminococcus sp. | reverse complement strand
ACTGCCGCGGGTGTCTGAGATTTCAGCCACAAATAAATTTTGGCTACGCCAAAATGCCGCGAACTTCGTGCAGGGCTCTGCCCTGCCAAATTATGATTTTCCGTTCATATTATCTTTGTGCGGTTCAAGAAACCGTTGTCATATGTGCCTTTCTCGAATTCCTCGGTGCGTATCAGCTTCAAATGGAAGTCTATGTTGGTGTGTACGCCGTCTACGATGAATTCGCTCAGCGCCCACTTCATCTTGGCTATGGCTTCCGCACGGTCACGCCCGTGGACTATCAGCTTCGCTATCATCGAATCGTAGTACGGCGTTATCTCGTAGCCCTGATATACCGCCGAATCAATGCGTATGCCCGGTCCTCCCGGTACGAAAAGCCCGTCTATCACACCGGGTGAGGGCATGAAATTCATGGCGGGATTCTCGGCATTTATGCGGCACTCGATGGCGTGCCCCGTGAGCTTTATGTCCTCCTGCCCGAAGCTCAGCTCCTTGCCGTCGGCTATGCGGAGCTGCTCCTTCACGATGTCTATGCCCGTGACCTCCTCGGTGATCGGGTGCTCGACCTGTATGCGGGTGTTCATTTCCATAAAGTAGAAATTCCTGTCCCTGTCCACGAGGAACTCTATCGTGCCCGCATTCTTGTAGCCGCAGACCTTTGCGGCGGTGCAGGCAGCCTTGCCCATAGCGGCGCGGGTGGCTTCGTCTATGATCGTGGAGGGGGCTTCTTCGAGCACTTTCTGATTGCGGCGCTGCATGGAGCAGTCCCTCTCGCCCAGCGATACCACGTTCCCGAAGCCGTCGGCGAGTATCTGTATCTCGATATGCTTTGGATCCTTCACGAATTTCTCTATGTATATCTCATCGTTGCCGAAAGCTGAAAGAGCCTCCTGACGGGCGGCATTTATCATGCTTTCGAGCTTGTCGGCGCTCTCGGCTATGCGTATTCCTCTGCCGCCGCCGCCCGCCGAAGCCTTTACCATGACGGGGTAGCCCATCTCGTCGGCGATCCTGCGGGCGTCCTCAATGTTCTTGACGGCGCCGCTGCTGCCGGGGATAACGGGAACGCCCGCAGCCTTCATAGCTTCCTTAGCGGCAGCCTTATCGCCCAGCATCTCAATGCTGTGGGAATCGGGACCCACGAAGGTTATCCCGCACTTTTCGCAGGTACGGGCGAAGCTGGCGTTTTCCGAGAGGAACCCGAAGCCGGGGTGTATAGCGTCCGCCCCCGTGATCTCGCAGGCGGCGATTATGGCGCGGACATTGAGATAGCTTTCCGCGCTTTTAGCGGGACCTATGCAGACCGCTTCATCGGCGATCTTAGCATGGAGAGCGCTCCTGTCCGCCTCGGAGTAGACCGCCACGGTATGCAGTCCCAGCTCACGGCAGGCGCGAATTATCCGCACCGCGATCTCCCCGCGGTTAGCGATCAAAACCTTTTTCATAACAAACCTCACTAATATAAATAGCCCTGCACGAAGTTCGCGGCATTTTGGCGTAGCCAAAATTTATTTGTGGCTGAAATCTCAGACACCCGCGGCAGTCGTTCAAGGGGCTTTGACCCACGTTTATTTGGCTAACGCAATTTCTCCGTGTTGGTTGTCTTTTAGCCTTACAAATTATGATCTACTTAATTGCAAACGAAATCTCCGCCGAGACCGCTTTCTGTCCGTCTACCGTCGCTATGCCCTTGCCGTAGCCTACGGGTCCCTTGACCTTTACTATCTCGACCTCTAACCGCAGAACGTCCCCGGGGATTACCTGCCTGCGGAACTTCGCTTTGTCTATGCCGCCGAAAAAGCCGATCTTGCCCTTGTTCTCGGGGAGCGAGAGCAGCGCTACCGCGCCCGCCTGCGCCATCATCTCTATCATCAGTACCCCGGGGGTCACGGGGTACTCAGGGAAATGACCCTTGAACCAGAAGTCGTCCTCCTTAATATACTTGGTGGCGACTACCCGCTTGCCGACTTCAAGCTCGTTTATCTCGTCTATCAAAAGGAACGGGTCGCGGTGGGGTATCACCTCCATGATCTGCTCCTTGTTCATTACTACTGCCATTTTTATTACTCCTTAATACTCCTCATATGTTCGGTAATATATCCCCATAGTCGGGAATAATATCCTTAAAATGAAGCCCAGTACCTTTACGAATACGAACATGAGCGCCGTTATCACCGCGCAGAGCGTCCCCGTCAGCAGTACCATGACTATAGCGCCGTTTGATACTATCGAAAGCGGCAGACGTATTATCATGCCGAATATCCCCGAGTTCGAGAACATCTCGATAAGCGCAAAAAGACACGCCAGTATGAACAGCACATAAGCGCCCTCGCTCACCCACGTACACCATGTATAGTCCTCGCCCGTCAGACTGAAATTCGAGGTCGTCAGGGTGAAGTCATAGCTGTCGTCTATCGCCCGCGCTATGTAGATGAACAGCGTGTACAGCGTCATCGTCATGGCGGGGAGGTATCTCGTAAGCGGCTGTATGCCGAAGGAAAAGCGGTCGGTGATCTGATGGTCGAGGGGTATGCGGCACAGCAGTATATCACAGCTCCCTGCCAAAAGCCCTATCATCGACACGCCCAGCCAGAGCCCTATGGTCTGCGCAGTGAGAGCGGTGTCGCCGCTGTTTATATCCGCTTTGAGCCCCCTAAACAGCACCTCCAGCTTGGCAAGCGTAAAATCGGGGACGGTGTAGCTGCCCTCCGGGAGCTCCTGTGACATAATGTGTCTTACCGCAAGGAATATCACGCTGCATACCGCGATGATCGCAAAGGCGCTCACCACAGCCCTGCTCACTGTCAGTTCGTCGGTGCTCGGCATGATATGCCCGCTTTTTATCATGCTCTCCTCGAAGTCCTGCGGGGACTGAAAGAGCGGTGTCGAAGCCGTCTTGAAGCTGATATCGGGGATATCATTCAGCTCGGCTGAAGGTCTCCGTCCGTTCGGAGAGTTCTGTGCGGCGCTCATGAGATTATCATTACGGTCTGACCGTATTCAAGAGCGTCGCCGTCGTTTACGAGTATCTTTGACACCTTGCCGTCGCATTCGGCGCAGATCTCGTTCATGACCTTCATCGTTTCAAGTATGTAGAGCACGTCGCCTTTCTTGACCTTGCTCCCGACCGTTACGAAAGGTGCCGCATCGGGGCGGGGCTTGGAATAAAACGTGCCGACGATGGGCGCCTTGACGGGAGTCCCGCTTATCGTTTCGGGGACTGCCGTTTCGATAGGTCCCGTGATGTTCTGCACCGCCGCGGGCGATACGGGGGGCATGGGGTAGCCCTGCTGAGCCGCCGTCTGAGCCATACCCATAGGGGGCGGGGGAGGAAGGGGTTTTTTGCTCTTTACAGAAACGATCTTACCGTTATGCTCGACGGTTATCTCGCCGAGGTCGTTTTTCTTGACTATCTGAGCAAGCTGCTCGATAGCCTCGGTATCTATAACATCAAATATCCTGCTCATTTGATCTCTCCTTATCAAATCTGCAAATCATAATTTGCAGGGCTGACCGTGTTGCACTATTTGGTGTAGGGCGGGGCGGCACAACTGCGTTGGTGCAGCTCCCGCCTTGAATTACCAAACCCGTAAAGATCACACGGGCGAGGGTATTAACTTCGTTAATACTTGCTCGCCCCTACATGGTGGGCGTGTGTTATTACACAAAATGCGATAAAACCTCGTGTTTTTGTGTAGGGGCGAGCATAGAAACCTTTAGGTTTCCCTCGCCCGTGATTACCTGCGGGTTCGGTAGGCTTATGCCTGCCTTGCGGCAGGTTTGGGGTTGTGC
>CACZJT010000223.1 GCA_902781565.1 uncultured Ruminococcus sp. | reverse complement strand
AGCGCGAAGCGCGTGGGGGCGGCGCCCCCGTTGCGCCGCAGGCGCAAAAAGCACACGTCCCGACAGCACAAAGCCGACCGAGAAAAGCAAGTCCGAAAGTTAAATCGGCGATATCAAGAAAAGCCGAGCAGTAAGGGCAGAATCGAACCGACCCGCACAACGTAACGTGAACAGACCGTATCGCCGATTTAATTGTGCAAAAGAGCGGAGCGATTTTTGCACAACCTCCAAACCTGCCGCAAGGCAGGCGAAAGCCACACCCCCCAAAAAGAGCCGCAAGGCGGGCAAAAGCCACGCAAAGCCGCACAACCCCCAACCCCGCCGCAAGGCGGGCAGGGAAGCGCACCGAATCCACCGACAGATCATGAAAATTGATATAACGCAGAAGGTATAACGGAGAATAACTATGACGATAAAAGAAGCCAAGGAACAGATAAAAAATACCGTGACGGCTTACCTTACCAAGGGCGCGAACGGCAGATATATGATACCTCCGCAGAAACAGCGACCCGTGTTCCTTATGGGGCCTCCGGGTATCGGTAAGACCGCTATCATGGAACAGATCGCCTCGGAGCTGGGGATAGGTCTGCTGAGCTACTCCATGACCCACCATACCCGACAGTCGGCGCTTGGTCTGCCGCTCATCAAAAAGGCGGTCTACGGCGGCGAGGAATACGATATCTCGGAATACACCATGAGCGAGATCATTTCATCGGTCTACCGCATGATAGAGAGCTCGGGCATAAAAAACGGCATACTTTTCCTCGATGAGATAAACTGCGTTTCCGAGACCCTCACGCCTATCATGCTCCAGTTCCTGCAATACAAGGTATTCGGAATGCACGAGGTGCCCGCCGGGTGGATAGTCGTTACGGCGGGAAATCCTCCCGAGTATAACCGCTCCGTCCGCGAATTCGATATCGCAACATGGGACAGACTCAAGCGCATTGACGTTGAACCCAGCTTCGAGGCGTGGAAGGAGTTTGCGTATCTTTCGGGAGTTCACCCCGCTATCATGACCTACTTAGAGCTGAAGCCCGGCAACTTCTACAAAGTGGAGACCACCGTGGACGGAAAGAGCTTCATCACCGCCCGCGGCTGGGACGACCTGAGCCGCATGATAGAGCTTTACGAAATGCACGGCATAACCGTTGACGGCAGGCTCACGGCGCAGTATATACAAAACCGCCGAATAGCGCAGGATTTTGCGGTGTACTACGACCTCTACAAGAAGTACCGCAGCAGCTATCAGATAGGGGATATCCTGGACGGGAATGCCGACAAGACCTTAAAGACCCGCGCCGCCGCAGCGAAATTCGACGAACGCTACGCTCTGCTCGGAATGCTGCTGGACGCGGTCATGGGCGAGATGAGGAAAGATATGCTCACCGACGACCTGCTCGTGAAGCTGCTGGGGATACTCAAAAGCTACAAGGCAGCCCTCGCCGCCGATCCTGCGTGCGACGCGGTGAAAACGCTTGCAGACCTGCGGCGCAAGACGGAGGACGAGTACAAGAGCCGTATGCGGGCGAAGTCGCTTTCGGAGGAGGAGCAGGATATGTTCACCACGCTTCTCGACATACTCTACAAGGAGATACTTGCCGCGAAAGCCGCGCCCATGCGGGAATTTGCGGCGGTGAAGGCGGATTTTGACGGGCGGGTGCGGGAGTACGATGAAAGCGTGAAGCGCACATCAGCCCACACGCGGAATATGTTCCTTTTTGCGGAGGAGGTCTACAAGGGCGGTCAGGAGCTTATAATTCTCGTAACGGAGCTGACCACCAACCCCATGAGCGCACGTTTTCTGGGGCGCTACCGCATAGAGGAGTATCTGCGCATCTCCGAGCAGCTGATGTTCCATAAGCGAAATGTGGAGATATTGCAGGAAATAACGGAATTGGAGCTGAATTAAATCATAATATATGAGGGTAAAAGACAACCAACACGGAGAAATTGCGTTAGCAAAAAAGCGCCGCCGGGCGCGCTAGCCCGGCGGGGTATGGGGCGGAGCCCCATTATAATCAAACCGCGCGCAAAGTATCTTACCGACCTGCACAAACCACGCGCGGTTTGCAATTCCGCTTGCGGTCGGCGTAAGCTCGACCGCGACTCTTGAAGCGGCGGTGACAAAAGCCGTCGGCGCGGGATTTCATGAGCGTTTACGTTTTTGCGGCACCAATTTCCCCAAAACGGGTTTACCCTACAACACCCACGTCGGTTCATTTTGTTGTTACGGCTTCGTGTGTTGCGCGCGAGCTTCGCCGCGCGCCAAAGGAATTGCAGACCGCGCGTGGTTTGAGTTTAATGCACAGTTGCTTTGCGCGCGGTCTGATTAAAATG
>CACZJT010000222.1 GCA_902781565.1 uncultured Ruminococcus sp. | reverse complement strand
AACAAGGCTGTGCTCAGTATAGCTTCTATCGAATCGAGCTCGGGTGCGTATCTGGGAGAAGCCGAGCGAGCCAATGTCGGAATATGGTTCGGAAGCAAGAAGTACGATGAGATGGTAAAGGCGCTCGGAGACCTCACCAATTCGCTGGATACTCTCAGACGCGCGGAGGAAAGCCCAACGGCGACCCTTGACGCCAAGGAGAAGGCTCTGAAGCTCGCAAAGGCAAGGAGCGATGAGCTGAAAAAGAAGATCGAGAGATACAAGGAGCGCAAGCTGAAAGACAAGAATCTTGCCTTAGATAAGGACGGCAAGGCGGTAAAGACCATGAAGGGCATGAACAAACGCGAGACGAACAGACGTCTTGAAGCGATGTTCAATGCTATTGAGATGACGGAGGTAGTTGATGATTTCATAAATTCGAGACTTCCCGATATCACCAAGGAAAAGGAAGAGCTGCTGCACCTTGCCGAGGTCAAGGAGTATGCCCGCTGCGATCTCGAGCTCTCTCCCGCTTCAAAGGAAGATACTTTTGCGATCTATTCCGGAAGAAAAGCCGCCGAGGTGCAGAGAGAGGCTGCCGATTTCATGAGAAACGGCGGGCTGGAGCTTTCTACGAGCCTGAAATATAAGAGGAATGTTGTGGCAAAGATAATGATAAACGAAGTGCTCACCAACAAGGAATTCAGGAACGAGAATGAGATAGGTATAGGTCAGGTCACAGAGCATCTGTCTGCGCTCAACTGGAACCACGGTGCCGAGACTACTCACAGGGCGCAGTGCGAGACCATGATATATGATGACACGTTCCGAAAGTATGTGGACGGCATGACGGACACCCAGATCATGAAGTTCATCGCTTCTCCAACGGAGCTGACCAAGAAGTATTTTGACGACCCCAAGAGAGCCAAGACCCACAAGGACATAGAGGCTAAGAAGAAAGTTGAGATCGATGCCGCAAGGAAGAATAATGCATTAAAAAAGAACAAGGTCAAGACCAAGAAGGACTTCGCATTAGGTCAGTAAGCGAAACCGAATTCGGATAACGCAAAAGTCCTGTCCCCAAAAGCGGGGGGCAGGACTTCTTTTTATGGCTTGATCTTTGTTACGGTATCATTTCAGGTATTCGGTGTAGAAGGCTTCGAGCTTGTCGAAGGGGATAGCGCCCTTTCCGCCGCCGTCGTAGAGGTCGGTGTGAACGGCGTCGGGGATAATGAGCAGCTCCTTGTTGTCGGCGTACTTGCTGCCCGTGGTCATAGCGGCGTAGGCGTCGCGGCTGAAATAGCATGAGTGCGCCTTGTCGCCGTGGATAATGAGCACCGCGTTCCTTATCTCATTGCTGTAGGTGTTTATGGGCTGGTTCAGGAAGGACATACAGCCCGTAACGTTCCAGCCGCCGTTGGAATTGAGGGAGCGGGAGTGATAGCCCCTCTCGGTCTTGTAGTAGTCGTAGTAGTCTTTTACGAAGAAAGGCGCATCATCGGGCAGGGGGTCGATAACTCCGCCGCCCAAAGCATATTCGCCGCTCGTGAAGTCCTTAATGCGCTGTGCGCAGAGCGCCTGTCTTTTCTCAAAGCGTTTTTCCTCGCTGTCCTCGCTGTCAAAGTAGCCTTTGGCATTCACGCGAGCCATATCGTACATGGTCGAAGCGACGGTAGCCTTTATACGTGTGTCCAGCGCCGCGGTGTTTATCGCCATGCCGCCCCAGCCGCAGATACCGAGTATGCCTATGCGCTCCGCGTCAGCGTTATCCTGCACAGAGAGGAAGTCCACCGCAGCCATGAAGTCCTCGGTGTTTATATCGGGGGAAGCCATATAGCGGGGCGTTCCGCCGCTCTCGCCCGTAAAGGAGGGGTCGAAGGCGATGGTGAGGAAACCTCTCTCCGCGAGGGTCTGTGCGTAAAGCCCCGAGCACTGTTCCTTGACCGCGCCGAAGGGTCCGCAGACGGCTATAGCCGCGAGCCTGCCCGAAGCGTTTTTCGGGGTGTACATATCCGCCGCAAGGGTTATTCCGTAGCGGTTGCGGAAAGTCACTTTGCGGTGATCGACCTTATCCGACTTAGGGAAGGTCTTGTCCCATTCCTGTACGAGAGTCAGCTTTTCGTCCTTCATTTCAGATACCTCCGTTATATGTAATATCATGATGACTGTTTTCATCTGCTAACATTATAACACAAAAGCACCCGAATGTAAAATATCTATTTGTAATAGCGCTCTATTCGTTTTCTGAATAGAGCGCTGTGCTTAGGATTCATCAAGAAATAACTTGCACGTTTCTGCTAGTCTATTTTTCCTTGTGCTTCGTTGCACTCCCTTGAAATACGACAGTATTCCTGCGGTCGTGC
>CACZJT010000221.1 GCA_902781565.1 uncultured Ruminococcus sp. | reverse complement strand
GATTTAAACGGACGGTTCGTGCGCGGTTCTTGGGAACGAATTGATTTGTCGGTACGCTTGCTTAATTGCGCCTTCGGCGCAACGGGGGCGCCGCCCCCACGTGCGAACTGCGTTCTCCCTCCCCTGCCAAAGGGCTCCTCGCCCTTTGGAATCCTCGCCAGCGTCGCGCCGCTGGACCCGCGATATGTCGTTCCCACAGCTTTGCGATAAATCCACAAATTATGATTTACCAAACAAAAAAGGCAGACTTGATGCCTGCCTTTCGTTTATTCCATTTGCGACTTTGATTCGGTTTCCTCTATCTCTACAGTGCCGTATGCCTTCTCGCGGAACATCTCCTGATTCATCGAGAAATCTGCTAAAAGCACCGCCTTGCCGTCGATGAACTCGTTCGTAAAAGTCTCGTCGGCGGGGACTCTGAATTCCTGTAGCTTGTAGTTGCGGTAGTTGAGCATTTCGAGAAGAAGTCCCGCCAGCTCGCCCATCGTAACGTCCGTCTTGACCTGCGGGAATACCTTGTTCGCCAGCTTATCCATCTCCACAAGGGACATATGCCGCGATTCCTTTATCATCTCTTTGATGACCTTCCGCTGACGCTCGGTGCGCTCGTAGTCCGCGTTGCCGACGTGCCGCAGTCTCGCATAGGCAAGCGCCTGATTGCCGTTCAAGTGCAGGTCGCCGCCCTTCTTGATGTAGTCGGTCTTCTTTTTGTTGCCAAGGTACTTGTTCTGCTCGTCAAGAGGATTCTGCATACCGCGGGTGTTGTCGCCGTTGGGATCCTCGTTGGGGTCGCCGTTGGCTTCGAGGTCGGTAACGTGCATATCAATGCCGCCCAGCGCGTCAACGATGTCTATGAACACCTTGAAGTTTACAAGCACATAGCGGTCGATCTTGACGTTCAGGTAATCCTCTATGGTGTTCTTGGTGAGCTTCATGCCGCCGTACCAGTACGCCGCGTTTATGCGGTCGGAATACCAGCCCACATCGTCGTTCCCGAAGGAAACGTACAGGTCACGCATTATCGAGGTAAGGGTTATTGTGTTGTCCTTGGTATTGACCGAAATGAGCATCATAACGTCCGTGTTGCCTGCTTCCTTCTCGGCGGTATCGCGGAGGTCTTCGCCGACCAGCAGGATATTCATGACCTCCTTACTGGTGATCTTTTCGGCTTTATTGGTGAGCTCCTGTAATTTTTCGTCCTCCACGGATTTCTCGAAGGTGTCCACCTGCGAGAAGTCCACGTCCGAGTAGAGCTTCGGGGAGGAATTATGCACATCCTCGGTGATCTTTCCGAGAAGCCCGAAGTAGTGGCTGAATATCAGGAACACCGCCAGTCCGAAGATGAGGAACAGCACGAGTATCAGCCCCGTGACCTGCATAGCCTGCTTCTTCGTGAACTTGACCTTTTTCTTTACGGGAGCGCTCTCCGCAGTCTGCTTTGCAACGGACTTCCCGTCGGGAGCTTTTTTCTTCCCGAGCTTTGTCTTGCCGCCGTTATCCGCGGGTCTTTTGCCGCCGGCTTTTTTGAGCTTTGCGCCGTCCGCGCCTGCGGGAGCGGGTCTTTTGCCCTTCGGACGTTCGCCGTTCTTTTTAGCGGCGGAAGCTCCGTTTTTCGGCTTGGGTCTTCCTCCTGCGGGAGCTTTCCTTGTGCTGCCCGCGGCTTTTGCGGGAGCGCCCTGTTTTATATCGTTTCTCCGTTCGCCCAAAGGAGTTTTCCTTGGGGGAGGGGGCTTCATCTGAGCGACTTCCGTACCCTCGGGTCGTTTCGGAGCGGTTTTTTGAAGTTCGGCAGGTTTATCTGCCGCGGAGCGTTCGATGCTTTCCTTTTTCGCAGCCGCGCCCGAACCGAATGAGATATCGGGCACGGCGGAGGAAGCGCCGCTGTCGTTTATATTTTCGTTATCAGCCAATTGACGTATCCTCCTTTCGGCGGTGATATCCGTAACGGCACACTTTGCGATTTTAATACAATAATATATATTATACTCTAAAATCAATAAAATTACAACTTGCAATTTCTACAAATTTGACCCCCGCGCCTCAAATTTTTTTATAAATATAGGGGAGACAACTCGTAATTTGCGGAGCGGGATAATGCGGAATTCGGAATTCGGAATTCGGAATTGAAGGTGTCCGCTAACGCGGACGATTATGCGGACGCGGTTTCGCGAGCGAAACGCGCTCCGCCGAAGCCGCAAAAAGAAAGTGTAATATGACCGCAAGTAAAATAAAAAGAAGAAGCTCTCTGTAGCACTGACCAAAAGTCTTAGGAAAGAGTCAAGGGAATAACCCTTCTTCAGAAGGGTTTTCCCTTGCAGGGGAGCGAACGAAGTTCGCGTGGGGGCAGAGCCCCC
>CACZJT010000220.1 GCA_902781565.1 uncultured Ruminococcus sp. | reverse complement strand
CCCTGCAAGGGCTCCTCGCCCTTGACCTCGGCAAGGGGCTAACGCCGCCCCTTGCATCCGGCGTTGATGTGCTACAGATAGCTTTTCCGTTCTTTTCGCCTGCGGTATTTTACACTTTCTAAATCATGCGGAGCGAAGCGACCGCATAAACGCGGCGTAGCCGCACCTTCAATTCCGAATTCCGCATTCCGAATTATTATCCCGCCCTGCAAATTATGATTTATGTATCTGTTTCCTCAGCCTTACCGTAAACGTGACTTTCTCACCCTCTACGGTGCAGGCTATCTTTCCTTTGTGGGATTCCGTTATCGTCTTGGCTATCGACAAGCCTATCCCGCTGCCGCCCGTTTCCCTCGTGCGCGAGGAATCACCGCGGTAGAAACGGTCGAATAACAGCCTCGTGTCCCCCGTCGGAGGGTCGGTGCAGAGATTCGTTACCGTGATAGCTGCGTGCTTCCCCGATTCGGTCAGCTTGAAGCTTATCGCACTTTCGGGCTTTCCGTACTTCACCGCGTTTTCGAGAAGCGTCGAGATCAGCATATCCAGCATCTTTACGTCCCCCGTAAGCGTTACGCCCTGCGCTATGTCGCTTTCGAGGGGCTTGTTCTCCGCCGAACAGTACGTCCCGAAATTGTCCGCCAGCTTCTCCGCAAGCTCCGTCAGATCGACCTCCTCAAAGCTGAAACGCTGGCTCTCACTGCTTTTCGCAAGCATCAGCATACGCCCCAAAAGGTCGCTCAGACGGTCGGTCTGGTTTATCGTGCTGCGCGTCCACTCACTTTCGCCCGAGGTCATCTCTATGACTTCCGTGTTGGCGCGGATTATCGCCAGCGGCGTTTTAAGCTCGTGACCTGCGTCGGTGATGAACCTCGCCTGCTTTTCCTGATTCTCGATGACGGGCTTTACCACCCGCTTTGAGAGCAGCATTATCATCACCGCAAAGACCACAAGCAGCCCCGCCGAGATCATCACGGAGAGCTTAGCCACCTGCACGAAGTTCTGCGCCGCCGTTGAGAAGTCGCAGAATACCGCCAGCTTTGAGCCGTCCTCGTTTTCCCTGACTTCGTATCGGAAATTCAGTCCGTCATAAAAGCCTTTAGTCACGCCCGAATCGAAAACGTCCCGCGCATACTCCTGCGCGGTGGAAACGGATATAGTTGCGATGTGTCCCGTGTTGAGCTTTTTCATATTGCCCTCCGCGTCTATCTGCGCGGAGAAATAGCGTATCGTGTAGCGCATCTCGCGGTCGGAGCGCTCGTTTTTACCGAAGCGCTCGCCGAACTCCCCGCGGTACTTGTCGGGCTGGGAGTTTTTCGGTTCGGGAATGCTGCTGCGGTCGTTTTCCGTAAAGTCGTCCGCGAACTCGTCCTCGTCGTCTATGTCGATACTGCCGTCATCGGGCTCGGGGGGAGGTACGGGGTCGCCCTTGCCGCCGCCGAAAAGCTCTGTTTTGTCGGGCAGACTTCCGCCGTTCTCGAGTATGACCGATAGCGTATCGTCGGTCTGTCTGAGGGTACTGCGGTAGTTGAAGCCGTTTATGAGCAGTATCATGATAAGCTCGATGGCGAACAGCGCCCCTATCGCCGCGAGGGAGAAACGTTTGCTGAGCTTTTTAAGCATTCTTGTACTCCAAAGTATAGCCCGCGCCGCGTGCCGCGCGGACGGTCACAGCGGAACCCACGGCGTTGAGCCGTTTGCGGAGGTAGGAGATATAGACCCATACGACGTTTATCTCCGCCTCGCTGTCGTAGCCCCAGATCTTCTCCATGAAGCGTTCGGTGGAGATGAGCATATTTGGGTTCTGCATCATGTATTCGAGCATCTGATATTCCTTGTTCCCGAGGCGGTAATTCCCCTTGGGACCTTTTAGCTCAAAGCTGGCGCGGTCAAGGGAAACGTCCCCGAAGCGCAGCTCGTTGGTGGGAGCTGTTTCGGTGATGCGGCGGGTCATTGCGCGAACTCTTGCGAGGAGCTCGCTCATGGCGAAGGGTTTTGTGAGGTAGTCGTCCGCGCCCGCGTCGAGTCCCGTGACCTTGTCTTCAAGTTCGCTCTTTGCGGTGAGCAGCAGGACGGGGATAGCGTTCCCCTTGCGGCGTATCTCTTTGAGCACATCGAGCCCCGACATTCCCGGCATCATGATATCCATGATGATACCGTCATAGTTATCAGCGGTAGCGTAAGCGAGTGCATCGGTGCCGTTATAGACGGCATCGACGGAGTAATTATTATGTTTCAGGACAGCACAGAGAGCGTTTGAAAGCTCCTTTTCGTCCTCGGCGAGAGGCTGACCGTACTGCACAAACCGATGTAGGGCGGGGCGGCACAACTGCGTTGGTGCAGCTCCCGCCCTTTGACCCGAACAACGTTACATTGTTTCATTTGTGTAGGGGCGCACCTATGTGTGCGCCCGTGGATAACGTATGGTGTACCTTGCTCCCGCCTGCCTTATGGCAGGTTTGGGGGTTGTGCAAAAATCGCATTCGCTCTTTTGCACAATTAAATCGGCGATACATCTGTTCTCGGGACGTTGGCTTGATTTGGTAGTTTCTGCCCTTACTTATCAGATTTTTTTTGATATCGCCGATTTAAGCGGGCGGTTCGTGTGCGGTTCTTGGCGGGGATTTGTCTTGTCGGTACGTGTGCTTTTTGCGCCTGCGGCGCAACGGGGG
>CACZJT010000219.1 GCA_902781565.1 uncultured Ruminococcus sp. | reverse complement strand
GTCTCCCCTGCAAATTATGATTTATGCTTTTATAAAATGCATTATCTTCGACTGATAGTCTCCCCACAGTCCGCCTATGTTCACGCCGCATTGCATCAGCGCCGCGCCCGAATGCTTCACCTCGGGGGTGCTCTCCTCGTAGTAATAGGCTTCGGGATCGAGCCCTTTCAGCTTTATGCGGCGGCTGCGCTCGTTGGGTCGGCACATCACCTGTACAAACTCGAATAACGCTTCGCTCTTGTCCTTCGCCACAAACTCCCATGCGTCCCAGAGGTTGTCCTCGAACATATTCCCAATGCGGTAATGGTCGCCCGTCCGCACAAGCGCATTGTACTTGTTGAACTCCGCAATCTGCGCGGGGATAGCGTCCCTGTCGGACTGCGGTATCTTCGTTACGTCAAGCTCGTAGCCGAATGTACCCACCATCGCTACATGACCCCGCGTGGTGAACGGCGTGCTCCTGCCGACCGTGTGGTTCGGACAGTCGGAAACGTGCGCTCCCATCGCCGAACAGGGATAGCACATCGAAGTACCGTACTGTATCTTCAGACGCTCTATCGCGTCGGTGTCGTCCGAACACCAGATCTGCGGCGAGAAGTACAGCATTCCCGGGTCGAACCTCGCGCCGCCGCCCGAACAGTTCTCAAGGAGTATGTGCGGGTAGTCGGTGGTGAGCCTGTTCATAAGGTCGTAAACGCCAAGCACGTACCTGTGCCAGAGCTCACGCTGTCTCTCGCGGGGCAGGGCGTTTGAAGCGACTTCTGTAAGCTGGCGGTTCATGTCCCACTTGATGTATTCGATGTTGGCATTGTCGAGTATCTTCCTCATCATGCCGTAGATGTAGTCGCGAACGTCCTTTCGGGAGTAGTCCAATACGTACTGCTCGCGGCAGAGGGTAAGCGGTCTGCCCTTGACCTGTATCGCCCAGTCGGGGTGAGCCTTGTAAAGCTCCGAATCGGGGGATATCATCTCGGGCTCGAACCAAATGCCGAACTTCATTCCGAGGGCGTTGACCTTATCAACGAGGGCTTTCAGACCGCCCTCTATCTTCTTTTCGTAAACGAACCAGTCGCCCAGAGAGCTGTTGTCGGAATCGCGGTGCCCGAACCAGCCGTCGTCCATGACGAGCATCTCAATGCCGAGTTTGCTCGCCTGCTCCGCTATCTGCACCAGCTTTTCGGCGGTGAAGTTGAAGTATGTGGCTTCCCAGTTGTTTATGAGTATCGGGCGGCGCTTGTCCTTATATTCGCCGCGTATGAGGTTCTGTCTGTAAAGGTCGTGGAACGTCCTCGACATCTTGCCCAGACCCTTGTCCGAATAGACCATCACGACCTCGGGAGCGGTGAACGCTTCGCCCGGCTCCAGGAGCCATTCAAAATCGGTGCTGTTGATACCCATGAGATAGCGGGTCTTTTTGTGCTGTGTGACCTCGGCTTCCGAAACGAAGTTGCCCGAGTAAACGAAATTGAAGCCGTAGACCTCGCCGCTGTCCTCATCGGCATTGTTTGCGCAGAGGGCGGTGAAGGGGTTGTTCTGGTGGCTTGATTCGCCGCGCATGGAGTCTATGAGCTGTTTGCCGTGGTGGAGCCTGCACCTTTCGAGGGCGCGTTCGCGAGCCCAAGAGCCGTTCAGCGTTATCATATCCATTTTCTCGCTGTCGAACTCCACAGCCGCCGAATAAACGCGCTTTATGGTGACATTATCGCCGCCCACGTTTCTGACTACAGCCGAGCGGGTGATAACGTCGAGGTCTGCGAAAGCGGTATAGAGCAGATCGACTTCCAGCCCTGCGGCTTTGTCCTCCATAGTGATGATGAGGGTCTGAGCTTCATCGGGGGTGTTGGCGAAGGTAGCGGGAAGTCCTTCGAGGGCGGGCTTGCCGTCCTCTATACGATAGGACTTATAGCGCAGGTCGCAGGTAGTTGCGCCTTTCTTATCCTCGATAGCGAAGGCGTGTTCGCGGTAATCGCCGAGACCGTGGCAGGGGTATTCAAAAGGCAGGGTATCCATATAGACGGCGCGGTCGCGGTCATTTGTTTCGGGGGTGAAAGGATTTTCGTCGAGCCTTAGCAAGTAGTTCAGATCGTCGTCGGGGAGAGCCTTACCGAAGTAAACGTGAGCGAGGTATTCTCCGGGTGCGACGGCGAGCATATAGCAGGTGTCTTTTGCGGTGAGTTTAAAGCTGCGGTTTTTTTCATTATAAAATATTGGCATAACATCGACCTCCGTAAATTAAGATATCGCTATCATTATATCACACAATGCGGAGCATTTCAAGAGCATTTTAAAATGTTCATAATCGTAATCGTTTTCGCAAATAACAGCTCTGCAAATCATAATTTGTAAGGCTGACCGTACTGCACAAACCGATGTAGGGCGGGGCGGCTGGGCTGCGTTGGTGCAGCTCCCGCCATTCGTCCCGCATTAT
>CACZJT010000218.1 GCA_902781565.1 uncultured Ruminococcus sp. | reverse complement strand
GGCTCTGCCCCCACGCGCTTCGCGCTCCCCTGCCTAAGGGCTCCTCGCCCTTAGGAATCCTCGCCAGCCTCGCGCGGCTGGACCCGCTGTCTGTGCTACTGTGAGCTTCTTCTTTTTATTGTACTTTGCGGCTTCGGCGGAGCGTGTTTCGCTTGGCGTACCGCGTCCGCATATCCGTCGCGTAGCGACACCTTCAATTCTCAGCGCCAACTTGTTGGTGCGATTCCGCATTCCGAATTCCGAATTATCCCGTTCCGCATTCCGCATTCCGAATTATTGCTACAAAAAAGACGGATACTTCCGTATCCGCCTTGTTCTCACTGTTTCGCTGTTTTTTGCGCCGCTCGCCTGCTCTTCGCTCCCTGCGCCGTTTTCCTGAGATAGAAAATGTACTCCACAAGCGCTATGTACTTGTCGGTCATCATTACTACCATCGACTCGGGATACTTCGGCAGCCCCCTGCGGATAGGCCACATATGCTTGAGTATTATGTCCTGCTCCACTTTCGTCAGCTTGAAACTGCCCAGCGCATTCTCCAACGCTTTCTCGGGGTGATTTACTAAATGGCTCCGCGTACACTTCGGACAATCCTCGTAAAGGTCGTGCAACAGCCCCGCTCTCGCCGCCTGCTCCGCATTGAAGCCCAGCTTTCGGCACAGCAGATAACTGTAGTAGGAAACGTTCAGACAATGCTGGAACCGCGTCATGCAGTGATGATGCGAGTATTCTTTCAGCTTCTGCATCTCGTCGCTGTCGATAACGCCCTTGACCGCGTCATGATACTCGGTCAGCTTCGACGAATTCTCAACGGTGTAACGCGAACCAATCGCTCTTGACATCGGCTATCATTTCCTTTCGTGTTTGCTTTTTGACGGAGCATAACAAGAATTGTGCAAAAAGCCCCAACGCCGCCCCGCTTTTTTGGGCTTTGTTGAAAGTATATCACATAAATGTGAAATATTCTTGACAATAACTTGCGGATTTTGTAACAGTTACGCTCGGCTTACCAAAAATTTCGCGGTGATTTAGGGCAGCTTGCTCAAAGTCTTGAAACCGTAGCCCTGACCGATAGCTTTAGCGTCCGCGAGGGCGTAATACTTCGCCACGTACTTCGTGCTCATGAACTTCTTGCAGAAGGCGGGAACGGTGTGGTAGGAATGCTCGATGAGCATACCCGGAACGCCTTCGACGGTAGCGGTGCGGAGGACTGCGTAATAGTCGCTGCTCCTCGTGTTCAGAGAGCGGAAGATAACGCGCCCTTTCTGCTTCACCTTGTCATTGTAGGCGATGAATGCGTCGGTTTCAACGGTCTCATTGGCGACGGTGGTGCAGTAGGTGTAAGGCTTGCCGCTCTTTAAGCCCTGCCATGCGTTGGTGGGGATACCGAGCTGCTTATTGACGCTCGTGAGGTAGCCGCCCGCCTTGTTCGCCGCGATGACCACGGGGCTGTTAGCGCCGCGGCTGTAGGCGGCGTAGTTGACGAAAATGACGGTCTTGTTAAGGTTATTGGGCTGATTTACGGTGTCCCTGCCGTTGGCGTTCGCGTTATTGGCGTTGGTATGGACGGAAAGGAACATATCGCACTTGTTCGCCTTAGCGGTCTTTGCGCGGGCGCCGAGCTGATTCCCGTCGTCAACGTTAGTCTGACCGCCGACGGTGATGTTGCCGTCTGTGCGGGTGAGGTAAGTGCCGATACCCTCCTTTTTGAGGAGGTCGCGCATTTCGAGGGCTATTTTGAGGGTAGCGTCGCCCTCAAAATAGCCGTAGGTACCGCCATTTTTACCCGCGAAGTGACCGGGGTCTATGCAGACCTTGATATTTGAAGCGTAAGCGGAAACGCCGTTCACAGCCTTATACATATCCGAGTTGCTGACCTTAACGTTGACGCGGTATTTATACTGCTGAGGAGCGGAGGAGGACAGGACATCGGTATAGGAGTAAGTATTATTCCCTTTTTTGCCGTCGGAGTTGATCTTAGCTATAGTCGTCCATTTTTTGGAAGAGGCGTTATAGCGCTGTAGGAGGTAAGTTTTGACCATAGGGTCTTTACCGTCGGACCATTTGAGTTTGATCTTTTTGGAGCTGACCTTAGTAAAGTTCACGGTCTTGATCTGAACGGAAGTTTTTCCGATATTATCGGCGGAAGCCGAGATCACTGACCCTGCGAGCAAAAGAGCCGCGAGGGGCAGAGCGATGAATTTCTTTAGCATAAAAACTCCTTCTTTAAGTAATTCGGAATTCGGAATGATGAATGCGGAATTGAAGGTGTCGCTACGCGACGGATATGCGGACGCTTCGCTCCGCATGATTTAGAAAGTGTAAAATGACCGCAAGCACAAATAAAGAGAGCGGCACACTGTAGCACAAACCAAAAGTCTTAGGAAAGAGTCAAGGGAATAACCCTTCTTCAGAAGGGTTTTCCCTTGCAGGGGAGCGCGAAGCGCGTGGGGGCAGA
>CACZJT010000217.1 GCA_902781565.1 uncultured Ruminococcus sp. | reverse complement strand
AATATCAGCACAAATCTTTCGGATAAAATTCCACATTGCTGCGTCAAACTCCCTTGCAGTGCGCTGTACAAGCTGTGCTTGTACCCACGGCTGCGGTCGCTTTCCTTGATTGCTGAGCCGTCAGTGCCGAGATTTGTCTGCTGTTCTTTTAGGAATTAGTATGAGTAATTATTTTTGTCGTTTACTATAAGTGTTAAATTCAGGCGCCGAACAGTATCTTCAAGACCTCATCGGGCTTTTTCTCCTGCAAGCCGTCGGGGTCGGATAACCCGTTTTCGGCGGAGGTGTCCCATGTGAAGCGCCCCGCCGCTTCGTTCTCAAAGGCGAAGTATACCTCGGGGTCGCAGAGCGCTGCGGGATAGCGCTCATACCATTCGGGATAATACTCCGACATATACTTGTCCGCCAGCTTGTAGGCTTCGCAGTTCTCGTCCGTGCCGATGGCGCTTATTTGTACGCCGCCGCCCGGCTGTCCGCTCCTGCTGTCGGAGGGGGTCGAATGGACTATGACCACGCTCCCGTCATCGCAGGTGCCGAGAGATACCCACACATGACCGTCCGTGCTCATGATATCCCCCGCCTTCATAACATAGCCGTTCTTGCCGTCGGGAGCCTTGATGTCCTGCGTCCATTCGCCCATGCCCTTGTCGGAAAGCTCCTTTGCCATATCACAAGCATAGGTCACATAGCCCTCTCCGCCGTCCGCAGTTTCAAAGGTGTTGTATTCTATCCACCCCACGAATCCCGAGCAGTCAAGTCCCGCGTAGTAAAACTCGTTATAACCGCCGTAGGGGTAGTAGCTGTTCTTTGGGTCTTTGTTGTCCTCGTTGCCGTCCTTTGATCTGTAGGTGAAGTCCTTGTCCTGCTCCGCGAAGAATTTTACCCAATCGGGGGAAACTCCCAGCGTCCTTGTGCTGACAGCCGAACCCACGTCCTGCCAGTCCCAGCCGCCGCCGTATATGTAGAGGGTAGTACCAACGGGCATCAGTGAGGTCTTTAAGAAATTCGTGAGGGTGCGTTCCCCGGGAGTGCCGCTGACTATGGGCGTAAAGGACGGAGCTTCCTCGTGTATCTCCTCGGCGGCAGTCACCGTGTCGCCCTCGATCATGATATTGTATCGGTAGTTCTCTTTGAGCCTGTTCTGTATGGGGTAATCATAATTACCCTCCGCATCCTTCGTACCGTTGAATACGGAATATATCTGCTCCTTGCCGTCCACCTCAAAGCGGTATTTGAACTCGGGCTTGTTGTCCATGTTCACATCTTCCGAGCCGTAATCCTTGACGCCGAGATATACGGCTTCGGTGTCCGTCACCTGTGCGGAGGCTTCCACCGCTTCCCCCGAAGAAGGATCGGCGGGAGCCGCAGCCTTTTCGCTCTCTCCGCATGATGTGGCTGTGAACAGCATCATACCGATAGCTGATACTGCCGCAATGTATTTATTGATAGTACGCATTTCGTTCACTCCGTTCTTTTTTAACGTCATTTTTTACATCGGATAAAATGATTATATCATATTATCCCTACAAAGTCAACGAGAACATTTGTCGGACTGTGAGGAGGTCCGATGAAGGTGCGGGGCATTACCCGCGCGTGAAAAAAACTCTTGCAGATCAGTCGGCGGTGTGCTATAATAAATACAGTAGGCTTCTTCGGAAAGAATCAACAACAGAAATATTTGGCTGCACCCACTCTTGATCTGTTTCCGAAAGTTTCGGTAATGAAAAGCGAGGTCATTGACCATGCCCGAGATATCCACAGACCGCCATGCGGTCAGGACAAGAAAGGCTCTTGCAAATGCACCGGCGGAGCTTCTCACACAAAAGGAACTGCACAGGATAACCGTTCAGAAAATATGCGATAAGGCTGACCTTAACCGCGGCACTCTCTACAGACACTATCTCGATGTCTACGATCTGTACGAGAAAACGGAAAAGGAGATCATAACCGCTTTCGCACTCCTGCTCCCGGAACTTGGGGAATCCCCCGCCGATGAGTTTTTCGGAAAGATAATAAGCTACATCTCCGCTAACCGCAGTATCTTCGGAATGGTATTCAGCCCCAATACCACGGGTCAGCTGAGAGCAGAGCTTTGCAGTATCATCAAGGGCGTTTTTGAACAGAAGCAGCCGGAGAAGGACAGCAACAGCCTTAACGAAACAGAGCTGGAGCTGATGTGCTCATACCGCGCACAGGGCTGTATCGCGGTGATCTCCGACTGGGTGAACGGCGGTTTCAAAGAGCCCGAGGAGCTGATAGTAAATATCATCTCACGCCTTGACAGCAATACCGGAAGCATCTTCCGATAACAGACGCTTCTGTACAAAACAGGGACGCACCTTTAGAGGTGCGTCCCTGTTATACTCCCCTCTGTTCCAAATCCACCAATATCTTCGTACATAAACGAATTTTCAGCATGAACTATTGTTCATGCGTGCGTTCGCACTCCCTTGAAGT
>CACZJT010000216.1 GCA_902781565.1 uncultured Ruminococcus sp. | reverse complement strand
CTCTCCTTGTGATTTTTTTCAATATTTTACTTTTTATTCTCTTAATTCATCCGTCTTTAAGATAACGGAGATATGAACGCTCATATCTCCGTATTTTCATACAGTTTCAAATATTCTCGTCAAAATATTCGCTTTCCGCTGCCACTATCGAACCCACATCTATGACTTTCCCTGATGTATCATGCTCTCGGTCGTAAAAAATTATCGTCCGAAAGGTGCTGTCTATCCGCTTGACCTCCCCCGTGTAGCTTTCGTAGCAGCCGCCCGCCTTCAGCTTGTCGGGGACGAAGTAGGTCACGGTCACTTCGGGGGTGTAGCCCTCCTCGGTCATGGCTGCGAGCAGACTGAACTTGCGGTCAAGTTCTTCCTTGACGTCCTCGGGCAGGTCGAGCATTTCGTCGGTCAGCCTGCCGGTCTCGGCGATTATCTCGTCGTAACCCGTCAGCGCGGCAAACGGGCTGAACTGTGCCGCCCGGTCATAAAGGCTCATGTGCTTTCGACCCTCCGACTGATGGTGCGGCAGGTCGATAATGTCCGCGTATGGAAAATTTATATCCATTATATCACCTCATGCCTTGTGACCGCCGATCTGTCCGTTGCGCTCGATGGTCGTACCGCCCTCATGGAAATTCATGCCCTTGAGCAGCGCGTTCTTGCCGTACTTCGCCTGTATTTTGAGGGTCGCCTGCTTGAGCTTGTGCTCGCGCTCCTCGGCTTGCCTTGCCTGCTCGCGCTGCTTTTCGGCGGACGCGAAGTCGGTGAAGAAGTCAAGCTGCACGGGGGCTTCGCCGGGAATGTCCCGCTCGAAGATTACGCTCTCGGCTACCACATACATTCTCCGCAGCAGCAGATCGGGGTCAACTATTCGGTCGTAAAGTTTCTGGATCGTCTCGCAGAGCAGGGTAGTCGAGCTGGTATAGTGGTCGATATTCTCCGTACCGTGGGCGTGCTTTGGTATGGCTCTCCCGTAGTGATCTTTGACCACCGCGCTCGTGTATTTCGCCCCTCGCTCACCGATAAGACTCTCACGGTCGTAACCCACCGTGAGGGTCATTTTTTTCGTCATTACGCCCTTTTTCACAAGGTCGAGGGCAAGCAGCTCGGTCATCTCGCGGACGATCAGCCGACCTTTGTCAAACGTGTACGGCTCTTTCAGCACCTGCCCCGAGGAAATGGACTTCGCCGCGGGGTGGTACTTCTTGATAACGTCGATAGTGGTCGGCTCCCACCCCCACGCATGGTCGATTATCAATTCTGCGTTGATTCCGAATGTTTTGTATAATTTATCCTCCAGATACGGATTCAGCGAAGCCCGCGCCACATCGCCCATTGTGTAAAGGTGCATGGCTTCCAGCTTGCGTGAGATACCACTGCCGACGCGCCAAAAATCCGTCAGCGGCGTGTGCGTCCAGAGCAGTTCGCGGTACTTTCGCTCGTCAAGCTCGGCGATACGAACACCGTCCTTGTCGGCGGGGGAGTGCTTCGCCACAATATCCATGCAGATCTTCGCAAGATACAGATTCGTGCCTATCCCGGCAGTTGCGGTTATGCCCGTCTCGTAAAGCACCTCGCGCACCATCGTCATTGTAAGCTCATGGGCGGTCATTTTGTAGGTGGAGAGGTAGCCCGTTACGTCCATAAACACCTCGTCGATGCTGTACACCACAATGTCCTCGGGGCTGATGTATTTAAGATAGATAGAGTAAATTTTGCTGCTATACTCCTCGTAGAGCCGCATTCTCGGCGGTGCGGTGATGTATGACAAATCGAGAGTGGGGTCGTTTTTCAGCGCTTCGGCGTCGAATGATGAACCCGAAAATTCATATTTGCCCTCAGCGTTTCGCTTTATTTTACCTGAGCGGACGGCACTGTTCAGCCGCTCTTTATTGACCTCCCCGACTCGCTGAATGACCTCGAAAAGCCGCGCTCTGCCCGAAATATCGTGGGCTTTCAGACTTGGCGACACCGCAAGACAGATAGTCTTTTCGGTGCGGCTCTCGTCCGCGACAACAAGATTTGTGGTGAGAGGGTCAAGCTGACGTTCGGCGCACTCCACGGAAGCGTAGAACGACTTCAAGTCGATAGCAACGTATGTTCTTTTTGGGCTATGTTCCATGAAATGCACCTCCGATACAAAAATTTTTAGCTTAATGTCATAACATACCACCGTCCGAACCTGCTTGCGAAGGTCGAATCGGCAGGCTCGAAAAACAGATGCTTTTCCTCGCCGCGTATCATCACCGTGAAACAATACCCTCCGCAGTCCTCGCGGTAGATGTTGGCGGGACGAAAATCTTTTATCTTGTCGATCTTGAATGTCCGCCCGTCGCTCCATGTCACGGACTTAGGCTGCATATATCCTGTCGAGTCAAAATCCGTGCTGACCCTGACGTACACTTTCTCTTTCTTGCTCCGGTCTACAGCCATAATATCACCTCCGAATGTTATGAGTATCTCCTTGAAGAAACTGGAGTATTCTGAAATATGTAGAACACCTTGTCTGTTTTGGAAAAATATGACACCTTGCACATGG
>CACZJT010000215.1 GCA_902781565.1 uncultured Ruminococcus sp. | reverse complement strand
GAGTGGCAGAGACGAAAAAAAGACCTTGCTGACGGTAAGATCAGCAAGGCCGAATATACAGAATGGAAGCTTAACTGGCCGAAAACGACCGATGACTGCGGAAAGCATGAACCTGCGAAAGAGTGGCGTAACTTGTAAGCCACTTGAACCGCAGAATAATTCCGTTTAGCTCCCTGTTATCAAATTTTTATCACTGAGATTTTAAGGCTTCGGAAATGGCGCATCTACGCCGTTTCTGAGGTCTTGTTTATTATTCCCACTCAATAGTAGCCGGCGGCTTTGTAGTTACATCATAGACTACGCGATTGATGTTCTTTACCTCGTTCACTATGCGGGCGGAGCAGACCTCCAGTACCTCGTAGGGTATGCGGGCGAAATCGGCTGTCATGAAATCGGTGGTGGTGACGGCTCTCAGCGCGAGGGTGTAGTCGTAGGTGCGGAAATCTCCCATTACGCCTACCGAGCGGTTGTTTGTTAGCACCGCGAAATACTGACCTATCGAGCGGTCAAGACCCGCCTTTGCGATCTCCTCGCGGAATATCCAGTCGGCGTCCTGGAGGATCGTCAGCTTTTCGTCGGTGATCTCGCCCATAATGCGTATCGCAAGTCCCGGTCCCGGGAAGGGCTGACGCCATACCAGCATATCGGGCAATCCAAGCTCCTGACCCAGCCTGCGTGTCTCGTCCTTGAAAAGCATTCTGAGCGGCTCGATTATCTCCTTGAAATCAACGTAGTCGGGAAGCCCGCCGACGTTGTGGTGGCTCTTGATGACTGCCGCGTCGCCGCTGCCAGATTCGATGACGTCGGGGTATATCGTGCCCTGCGCCAGGAAATCCACCTTGCCTATCTTCTTGGCTTCGGCTTCAAATACGCGGATAAACTCCTCGCCTATCAGCTTGCGCTTTGTCTCGGGGTCGCTGACGCCGTTCAGCTTCGCCATGAACCTGTCCTTTGCGTTGACGCGGACGAAATTCACGTCCCGGTCCGCGAACGCCGCCTCGACCTCGTCGCCCTCGTTCTTGCGCATGAAGCCGTGATCGACGAAAATACAGGTCAGCTGATTCCCGACCGCCTTTGAGAGCAGTGCCGCCAGCACCGAACTGTCAACTCCGCCCGAGAGCGCCAGCAGCACCTTTCCGCTGCCGACCCGCTCGCGAATGTCGCGTATCGCGGTCTCGGCGTAGCTTTCCATAGTCCAGTCGCCCTTGCAGCCGCAGACCTTTTTGAGGAAGCTGTCCAGCATATCGAGCCCGTGCTCGGTGTGGTTCACCTCGGGGTGGAACTGCACGGCGTAGAGCTTCTTCTCGGCGTTCGCCATTCCCGCGACGGGGCAATTCGCCGTGTGAGCGGTGATCTTAAAGCCCTCGGGTATCTCGGCGATGAAGTCGGTGTGGCTCATCCACGAGATCGCTTTTTCGGGCAGCTCGCCGCCGAACAGCAGACACTCCTTGTCGTAGAGAGTCTCGGTCTTGCCGTATTCGGAGGTGGTGCAGGTCTGAACCTTTCCGCCCAGGATATGCGCCATGAGCTGTGAGCCGTAGCATATGCCGAGGACGGGTATACCCAGCCCGAAGATCTCCTTATCGACAGAGGGTGCGCCCTCGCCGTAAACGCTCTGAGGACCGCCCGTGAAGATTATGCCTTCGGGGTGAAGCTCCTTGACCATTTTGATATCGACCTTTTTGTAAGGCACGACCTCGCAGTAAACATTACATTCGCGTACTCTCCGCGCGATAAGCTGATTGTACTGACCGCCGAAGTCGATTATAAGTACATATTCATGCCCGTTCTGACGCATATAAATGTCCTCCGTAAAACTTATTTCAAACGACCGAAAAGGCAGTGCCCTCACGATCGAAAGATACTGCCTTAATTATAGCATGATTTGACGGGAAATGCAATAGTGTAAATGAAAACATTTTTTGCACATCGTTTCAAAGCATATCGTCCGAGTCTGCAAGGCTTTTGAAAAGCTCTCCGAAGAACCGCAGTTTGAGGGCTGTCCTGTGGTGTATGCCCGTGATCTTCTCAAGTTCTTCTATAGGTGCGGAAAATACCCCTCCGAAGCTCCCGAATGCGTCAAGAAGTCTGTGAGCGGTATGGTTGGTGTTGACGCGCGGGATAAGCAGAAACAGGAACATCTCAAGCATTTCGTGAGGGAGAAGGCTGTTTGGGGCAAGGTGTCCCTGCTCGAATTTCGCATACATTCGTTTTCTGTGACCCGCGTTGTGATTCTGTTTCTTCGAGGGCATAGCTTCGTCTTTTCATATGAGCAGGCATACAGCCGCTGCGGACATACCCTCGCCCGAGCCCGTGAAGCCCAGCCCTTCTTCGGTGGTCGCCTTGACCGAAACGCAGCCTATGTCTATACCGCAGGCGGCGGCGATATTCTCGCGCATTTTGATGATATGGGGAGCGAGTTTGGGGCGCTGAGCCATAACGGTAGCGTCGATATTGCCGATATCGAAGCCCTGTTCTCTGACGCGGCGGCAGACCTCGCGGAGGAGGGCTATGCTGTCGGCGCCGCTGTAAGCGG
>CACZJT010000214.1 GCA_902781565.1 uncultured Ruminococcus sp. | reverse complement strand
GAAGGTAGGTAACTTCACATATGGGCATTCTGAATGAACTACTCAGTTCTGTTCTATTCTGGGCCGCATGGATCATTATCCCATTCATTATGGAGATAGTGCCGTCCTGAACGAATTCGAGCTTTCCGTGGCGGGAGGAAAGGTCGCCGCCTATGCCGAAATAGTTGCCGCTCCCCAGCCGAATGTCAAGGCTGCCCTGACCTTCAACTTTCAGCTCTGCCGTTTCGGGGACGCATATGCCGCTGTTGTCGAGTCTGTTGCTTCCGATGAGCGAAAGGGTGACGCGGCTTTTAGAGCCTATCGCTATACATGGTCTTTCCACGAGATTAGAGAGCCTTGCGTTTTCGAGGACTATCGTTCCGCCGAAGCCCTCCGCCGCGACTATGTGTATTCCCGAATCCGAGTGGGGCGAGCCCGAAACGGTTATCCGCCCGTCCTCATACCCGAAGCCTATGTGTATGCAGCTGTAGCCCTCCCTCGTCAGTCTGCTCAGGGAGATGTGTTCGTCCTTTTCGGCTTTGTATATGCGAAGCCGCCTGCCGTCCTCCCGTTCCTGACGGTGCAGGCGTATCTCCTCCCGTATCTCGTAGGGTATCTCCGAGATGACCTCGGGGGAGGGGCGGGCGGTGTAGTAGCCCTGTATGAGGTCGGCGCCCAGCAGTATGACCGTCCGAAGTTCCGCCGAGCTCTCCACGCCCTCCGCAAGCGCCATAATGCCGTTATCGTGGCAGAAGTCGATTATCTCGCGGACAAAGTGCTTTTTGTTGGGGTCGGTCTCTATGCCGCTCAGAAGCGAGCGGTCTATCTTGACGTAATTGGGCGTGTATCGGAGCAGGTTGCTGATGTTCGAGTAGCCCGTTCCGTAGTCGTCTATGGCGATAGGTATGCCGAGATTGCCGTATTTCTCCTTGATGATGTTGAGGTCATTGTCCCCGAATTCGGAGCTTTCGACCATCTCAACCACGACCCTCGCGGGGCGTTCGCCGAGGAGCTGTTCTATCTCGCGGGCTTTGTCGGGGAGTATATGCACGTTCGGCATACTGTTGATGAATACCGCCTTCCCCGCAAATTCCTCGCTGTGTGCCGCGATGTAGTGCAGCACGTTCAGGAAGGTGTACTGCTCCACCTCCGCGAGCCTGTCGGAGAGCCGCGAGTATTTGAGGATATGGAAAGGCGTGGGAACAAATCCGTTCTGCGCCCCCTCCGCCCCGAGGAGCTTTCTTACGTCCGCCCGCATGAGGGCTTCGTAGGCGTATATCCCGCCGCTTCGGACGCTGACTATCGGCTGGAAGTGGTAGGTGAACAGGTTCTTGTCAAGGAGCTGCTGCACCAGCGCGTTCTCGGACTTTTCAGCCTCCGAGAATCCCGCTTCGCCGCCCGATACCGAGAGCTTTTCCCTGTAACGGACGCCGTTCTGCACAAGCTCTTTAACGCTCATGATAAGCGCCTGTTCCTCGGGAGAAACTGCCAGATGCCCCACGACCTCCGAGAGCTTTTCCTCGGGCTTTTCAAGCTCCGCGGGTGCGGATATGTTTTTTGAGCTTTCGATGAATTCGGTCAGAAGCTCCGCCAGGATATCATTCACGTCCGTCACCGTCCTTTCATATCGGCTATACACAGACATTATACCATATATCCGACCAAAAGTCAATTACTTTTGTACGTTTTAACGAAAATTAACAATTGCGGGAATAGAAAAGGGGACAGCCTGTAAAAAAAAACCATATAGAAGTCATGCCCCGGGCATTTCAAAGCGCTCGGGGGCATGACTTATTGTTAGACAGATCGGTATTCAGCACCTTGAAATTATTTCCATAGCTTCATTGATGATCGTTTCAAGGTCGTTTGCACCGTCGATCACATGATCGGAATTCGGTAAAATATCTGTCAGCATTTGAAGATAACAGCTCCTTGCAGCATTCAGGTATGTATCCATTTCGTTACGGATATCATCGGCAGAAGCCTCTTTCATATCTCTGAGCACTCTTCGAGCCAGTGCGATATCTAACGGCGTATCAATAAATATACAGCAGTCAATATAGTCTTTCATCATTTTATTCTTATATGCGAACGGATAATCCAACAGCAGACGATCATACTCTCCGCCGGCAATTATTCTTTCGACATCTGCTTTTAATGGTGACAAGTCCCATACATTATAGAATTCTTCGGCTTTCGATACCCATTCGGTAAGATCATCGGGTTCTCCGTCGAATGAATAGTCATCAAAGTGAAGTGAGGCTGTTCTTGGCAGCCTTTCTTTGATCGCATTGACAACAGTTGTTTTCCCGCCTGCCGTAACGGCTGCGATCGCTATTATTTTCATTGTCTGCTCCTCCCGATCTGTGTTACTGAGGATCATATCACGACATCTCCGCGATGTCGATAGAAAAGAAACGCCATAGTACCTCTGACCTGACATCGGAAATACTATGGCGAAAAACTATAGCGACCGCAGCTGTGCTGTCGCACTGCAAGGGAGTTTGACGCAGCAATGTGGAATTTTATCCGAAAGATTTGTGCTGATATTTTCTTGGATTGCTATAATGTATCAGCGCACCCTTTCGGGAGGCTATGGTCTGTCGGGATACGTTATCAGCCCTTTACCATGCTTGCGATCTCATCGGCGAAGTTCTCTTCCTTCTTCTCGATGCCCTCGCCGCGCTCAAAACGAACAACGTCCGCAACGACTATGCTTCCGCCCAGAGCCTTAGCCTCGGCGTCAACATACTGCTGAACGCTCTTCTTGTCGTCCTTTACGAAAGCCTGTTCGAGCAGGCAGTTTTCCTTGTAGTACTTGTTGATCTTGCCCGAAACGATGCCTTCCTTTACCTTCTCGGGCTTGGAAGCCATCTTGGGATCCTCCGCCATCTGAGCGAGCATGATCTTCTTCTCGTTCTCGATGACCTCAGCGGGTACCTGTGTCCTGTCGAGGTAAGCGGGGTTCAGAGCCGCGGACTGCATAGCAACGTCCTTACCGATCTGAGCTACAGCGTCAGCCGCAAGCTCGGTGTCGAGCTTAACGAGAACGCCGATGCTTCCGCCGTTGTGAACGTAAGAAGCGAGCTTGCCCTCAAGTCTTACGAATCTGCGGATAACGATGTTCTCTCTGATCTTCATGCCCGCAAGCTCGGTAAGAGTCTCGTCAACGGTCTTGTCGCCGCCCGCGATCTTGCAAGCCTTCAGAGCCTCAACATCGGCAGGGTTCTGCTCGATGATGGTGTTTGCAACTGCGTTTACGAAAGCCTTGAAATCGTCGGTGTTGGCGGCGAAGTCGGTCTCGCTGTTTACCTCAACGAGTACGCCCACATTGTCCTTGACAGCCGCAACTACAAGACCCTCGGCAGCAGCTCTGCCGCTCTTCTTAGCCTGTGTGGCAAGTCCCTTTTCGCGGAGTATCTCGATAGCCTTTTCCGCATCGCCGTCTGTCTCAACGAGCGCTCTCTTGCAGTCCATCATGCCGACGCCCGTGCGCTCCATAAGAGCCTTTATATCCTTAACTGTAACAGCCATTATTAAAACCTCCCGTAATATTTATATAAAGTATCATCTCAAATATAGGCAGACACCTGATGCCTGCCTATAAAGAGACTCTTAGATTCCGAATTATTCAGCCGCTTCCTCCGCAACTTCCTCGTCAGCGTTGTCAGCGCCCTGTCTGCCCTCGATGATGGCGTCAGCCATGCAGCCCGCGATGAGCTTTACCGCACGGATAGCGTCATCGTTGCCGGGGATAACGTAATCAACGTCATCGGGATCGCAGTTGGTGTCAACGATAGCAACAACGGGGATACCCAGCTTTCTTGCTTCGCTTACAGCGATCTTCTCCTTGCGGGGGTCAACAACGAAGAGCGCACCGGGGAGCTTCTTCATGTTCTTGATACCGCCCATGAACTTCTCGAGCTTCTCTATCTCGAGCTGGAGCTTGGCAACTTCCTTCTTGGGGAGCTTGTCGAATGTGCCGTCCTC
>CACZJT010000213.1 GCA_902781565.1 uncultured Ruminococcus sp. | reverse complement strand
CTGCCGCGGGTGTCTGATATTTCAGCTACAAATAATTTTTGCCTTTGGCAAAAATGCCGCGAACTTCGTGCAGGGGTCTCCCCTGCCAAATTATGATTTATCTTACTAACTAAATTCAAAACAATGCCCCTGAGTGCTTTGTGACACACAGGGGCATCGCTTTTATACGGACGTCCGTCCGGACACCCGCCCTTTTTTTCAGCCGTTTGCAGAGAATTTCTGCTTTACACAGTCAATCTTCTGCTGCTCAACGCTCTCGCTCGGATACCAGCCGTGAGCTGCCATCTTGCCGTAGATGTTCTCCTGCATGGAAAGCGAGCTGTTCAGCGCCGAGCTGAACGTCTGATGCACCGAACCCGTAGAGGATTCTATCGCGCCGTGCATATAAAGGTCGCACACGCCCTTTTCAAGCATGAGCAAGTTTTCCATAAGCGACTTATCGTCCATTTCATTCACCCGACCTTTCTTACTGTAACAGACTGTAAAAGCTGCCGAACATCTCGCCGTGCTTCATGGCGAGATCGGATACGAAGCCCCGAAGCTCCTCGTCCTCGATCTTCTCGGCGGTCTCCTTGCACTTGGACTGAAAGTATTTCTCATGTCCGAGCGCGTCCTCGATATAGAGCAATTCCTTGCTTGTCATGGTATCAGCCTCCTTTGCTGTTAATAGTATGGACAGACACGGAAGTTATATTCGTACAAACTCAATTTTTTTCACAAAAGCACTTGAAAAGTGATGGAAAATATGTTATAATGATATAAACAATAGTTTCCGAGGAAGTCTAATTATCAAGGAGGAATCCAAAATGCCTTTTATCAACATAACCACAAACGCCGAACTCAACAAGGGACGTGAGCTGAAGCTCAAGACAGCCCTCGGCGAAGCCATCACCGCCCTTCCGGGCAAGAGCGAAGCGTGGCTCATGCTCGCCATAAATTCCCATACCGTGATGTACTTTAAGGGGACTAACGACCTCTGCGCTATGATCGAGGTAAGCATATACGGCAAGCAGTCGAACGAAGCGAAGGACGCCCTCACCCAGAAGGTCACCAAAGCCGTTTTCGATGAGCTTAAAGTCCCGCCCGAAAGGATATACGTCAGCTACCGCGAAACTCCCGACTGGGGGCTGAACGGCTCGAACTTCTGACACATTCCAAGGCAAAAGAAGGCTGCACGGTATGATATGCGTGCAGCCTTTGTTTGATATAAGGACCCATGAAAGGGGTGGTCTTATGAAATTCAAATACGTTCGCATACAGGGCAAGGAGCTTGCCGTGAACACCAAGTACGCAAAAGGTATATTCAGCATATTCCAGCGGCTCATACGCGACGAGATCATGGTCGATGAGGACGTTGACCTTTTCAGGGAGATAGACTCCTGGTTCTCCGAGGAGCTGCCCTACCCGCCCCAGTGCATGAGGAGGGAGAACGTGGTCTGCTTCTTCAAGACCGAGAATGCGGAGCTCATGATGAAGATGATGAACCCGCTCATGTGGCTGCTCGAAAGATACAAACAGCCGTTTTTCGTGGTCTACACAAATACGCCCGGTGAGATAGTCTACGAGGACAAATATCAGGTCGTCGTAAAGGCGGGGTTCGATCCCGTCTATGAGGAAATGCTCCCCTCGTGGACTCCTGCCGAAAAGCTGGCGGAACTTGAAGCCGCAGAAGCCGACGGGAAAGCCGATGCCGAATGAGAACGCGCCACGGCTTCACTTATCGAAGTGAAGCATTTCGGGCTTGAAGTCACCGATGTGGCGCATATCGTTGAACAGTTCCAAGCGGGGTATGACCGTTTCACCGGTCTGCCCCGCGAATTCTATTATCGACACGGAGCATACACCATAAGGCAGCGAGGTCAGCACGAAGGGCATGGGGAGGTTCAGCAAATGTGAGAACATCACCGCGCCCGAACCGCCGTGAGCGAACAGGGCAACGGTATCGCCGCAATATTCGCGGCAGCGGTAGAGCCCGCCCTCTCTCACGAGCCCGAAGCCCTCTAAGAACTCATCGAACTTCTCTGAGATCATGCCGTAATAGTCCATCATGATATTATCCTTAAAGTAGTGGTGTTCCGTCCAGTCGGGGCTTCCGACGAGCTGCGGGGATTCGGTGAGCAGCTTATGGGCGATAGTCCAGGGGTGTCCGTCGTATTCGAGCTTATCGGGGAGCTCATCGCAGTTTTCGCGGGAGTCGCCCCAGTTTATCTCATGCATAAAGTCGAGTACACGAACTTCAAGCCCGTGGGACTCAGCGGTATAGGAAGCAGTCTCCCGCGCCCTGCCCATAGGCGAGGAGTAAATCGCGGCGATATCCTCCCCCGCGAGCCTTTCGGCGGTGCAGGCAGCCTGACGGCGTCCGTTCTCGGTCAGGCAGTCGAGTTCGTAATCGGGTTCACCGTGTCGTACAAAAATAAGTCTCATAATATCACTCCGATCTATAAAAGATTTCAAATCATAATTTGTGTGGCGCTGGCGAGGATTCCTAAGGGCGACTGTACGAACAAGTTCGCACTGCCCTTAGGCAGGGGAGCGCGAAGCGCGTGGGGGCAGAGCCCCCGTTGCGCCGAAGGCGCAAAAAACAAACGTCCCGTCATCACAAAACGCCACCGAGAAACGCAAGCCGACCGACCCGTTTAAATCGGCGATACCAAAGAAAAGCGTGCAGTAAGGGACAAAGCAACAGCCCCGCACAACGTAACGAGAACCGCAGGTGTATCGCCGATTTTATTTTACGAAACAGCGGAGCGTATTTCGTGAAACCCCAAACCCGCCGTCAGGCGGGCAAAACGCCCCATGACCCGATAACGTCCCCGCCTGCCTTGCGGCAGGTTTGGTGGTTGTGCAAAAATCGCGTTCGCTCTTTTGCACAATTAAATCGGCGATACACCTGCGGTTCTCGCGGCATTGTGCG
>CACZJT010000212.1 GCA_902781565.1 uncultured Ruminococcus sp. | reverse complement strand
CCCCACGCGCTTCGCGCTCCCCTGCAAGGGAAAACCCTTCTGAAGAAGGGTTATTCCCTTGACTCTTTCCTAAGACTTTTGGTTTGTGCTACAGAGTGCCGCTTTCTTTTTTGTGCTTGCGGTAATTTTCCACTTTCTAAATCATGCGGAGCGAAGCGACCGCATAAACGCGGCGAAGCCGCTCCTTCAATTCCGCATTCCGAATTATCCCGCTCCGCAAATTATGACTTATGCCGGTAACGATTATAATACGTTATTGTTGCATTGTTAATAAAAATGCCATAGTATTTCTGACCTTTCGTCAGAAATACTATGGCTGAGATACTGTATCAATACCGCTCCTTATCCGACCTGCCTTGCTATCAGCGGGAGCTGACGCCCCGCGAGGGCGGCTTCGGCAGCCTCGGGCAGGCGGGCGAGATCGGCTGTCAGCGAACGCGGCTTGCCCTCCGCATCGTCCATGCCGAAGGGGACGAAGTAGTAGTCCCGAAGCCTTAACAGCTTCCCGATGTTCGCGGCACTCGCCGAGAGCGCGTCGTTCGTCGAAAGCGCAATAAGCACGGGACGTTCGCCCCGCAGATGGCTTTTCGCACCTAAGGTCACGGGCGTATCATATATCGCCCCCGCCAGCTTGCCCATAGTCGTGGCGGTGCAGGGGGCTATGATGAACAGGTCGAACATAGCCTTCGGACCTATGGGCTCTGCCTGTTCGAGGGTGAGTATCGCCTTACTGCCGCAGATCTCCTCAAGCCGCGAGAGATTGTCGGCGGCTTTCCCGAATCGGGTATCGAGCCCCGCGGCGTTGAAGGACATCACGGGAGTCAGCCGCGCACCCATATCCCGCAGACGTTCGGCTTGTGCGAACGCCTTTTTAAAGGTGCAGAAAGAGCCGCTGACCGCGAAGCCTATCCTTGTTCCTTCAAGTGACATTTCTGCCGCTCCTTTCACTGTAAATATTTATCACAGTATCGGCGATAATGGCGCCCGCGGTGACGGGTGCGCATTTCCCCGGGAGCGAGAGAGCGTGGACAGCCTTTCGGGGGAGCTTCGCGCAGGCGGCGAAATCGGTTCCCCCGGGCTTTGAAGCGAGGTCGATGATAAGGCAGTCCGCCGCGGTGTTTTCAAGCACCTGTTCGGTGAGGACAAGTGCGGGGACGGTGTTGACGAGGGTGCGGAAGTCCCCCGCTCTTTCGGCAAGGCGGTCTATTCGCATTGCCCGATAGCCCATGCTCTCGGCTTCTGACAGCGCGGAGATGTTCCTTGCGAACACCGTCACCGAAGCGCCCAGCGCCGCGAAAAGCCTTGCGCAGGCTTTGGCTACCCGTCCCCAGCCCGTCACCGCTATGCTCATGCCGCAGACCGTTTCATCGCTCTCGGTCATTATCATGCCGAGAGCGCCCTCGGCGGTGGGGACGGCGTTTTTCACCGCAAGCTCCTCGCGGAGCAGGTAATCCGCCGTATCGAAGCCCCGCGAGTGGAAAAACTCTATCATCTCGGTGGGCATTTTCCCGCCCGTGACGAGGGCGCCTTTGGCGAGGGCATGGGTCAGCATGGAGCAGGTCAGCTGACCCGCTGCGGGTATCACAAGACCGTTCCCGCAGGGCATGGGCAAGAGCAGTATATCCGCTTTGATGTCAAGCTCCTCGGGGGAGCTTACGAAGGGCAGCCCCTCCGCCGTGCCGTCGGTCATGCAGAGCGTTACCTCTGCGCCGTATTCCTCCGCGAGCCGTTTTCCCGCATAGACCTGCCTTTTATCCGCGCCCGCAACGAGTATCCGTATCTTTCCCGTATCAGTTGTCATATCAGTTTCCTCCCGATCCTCGGCGTCTGCCGATAGTGTGATATTACAGTCTATGCGGCAAAGCTCATGAGCGTGAATCCTTTTTTTATCCCGAATATCTCAGACTATCCCGAGCCTGCGGGCGATCTTTGTGACGGTGCTTTCGGGCTTGTAGAAATGCTGGTAGTCCACGTTTTCCGTCCAGTCGCCGCCCCAGAGCCAGCCGTGCCTTGTAAAAGTCTTGAAGCAGGGATCGTCGTGGGTGATCTTGTGGGGAAAATCGGCGTTGCGGTCGGCGTAGGGCACGGCGTTTGCGGGCATTATGACGCCGTTCTGAATGTAGGGGTTGTACAGGGGGTTGATGTCGATGGCAAGTCCGCGGGCGTGGAGCGACAACCTGTTCGTATTAGCCACGAAGCGGTAATTGAAGCAGGAGCTTGCGTTATCCGCCATGATGAGATCGTCATCGAAGCCATATTCGTGAGCGAAGCGTATTTTTTCGATAGGGTAGCGCAGTTCGTAAAGTTTGCGGAAGATGATTTCCACGTCCTTTGCGGCGGAAGCCGCGCAGATGATGCTGCCGCACCTGTCGGCGCCGTCGAAGTCGGTGTACATGACATCTACCCTGCGAAGATCGGACAGTGAAATAAGCGCATCGGCGGGCAGGGCAAGTTTTTCGGCGAGAGCGGAGTCGATCTCAAAGATACCTAAATTATTCATAGTGTAACCTCCTGAAAGATAGTTAGATAAATCATAATTTGGCAGGGCAGAGCCCTGCACGAAGTTCGCGGCATTTTTGGCTACGCCAAAAATAGTTTGTTGTTTAACTTTCAGACACCCGCGG
>CACZJT010000211.1 GCA_902781565.1 uncultured Ruminococcus sp. | reverse complement strand
AAGCTCCCTTGCAGGGCGTCAGCCCAACTGCGGTCGCTTTCCTTGATTGCTGAGCCGTCAGCACCGATCTTTGTCTACTAACCTTTTAGGAATTAGTATAAAAAGGCGTAACGCAGCAATGAACAAGACTCGCAAAAGAAAAGGAAAAAGGATACGGTCATGAAAGAAGAAAGGATCGAACAGGTATTGAAGGCACTTGGGAGCAAGACACCGAAGGCTCCGAAAAATCTCGTGAACAATATGCTGAAAACAGTAAAGGCGCTGGGTGCCGAAAAGGAAAAGCGAGCGGTAAAGGAAACTCCCGCAAAGAAGGCTTTCGCCGAAAGATCGAGGAAGCTCACCGCCGCAAAGCCGCACAAGGCTCCCTCAAAGGGAATGAAGAAGTAATACTAATCCCTAAAAGAACAGCAGACAAATCTCGGCACTGACGGCTCATAAGTACAAGCTGTGCTTGTACCCGGGGCTGCGGTCGCTTTCCTTGATTGCTGAGCCGTCAGCACCAATCTTTGTCTACTAACCTTTTAGGAATTAGTATAACGGCGGGAATACGTGGTACAGCCGCCGCATGAAAGGACTTGATCGCTATGAAAAAATACCGCTGGGGAGTTCTCGGGACGGGACGGATAGCGCGGACGTTTTCCGAAGCGCTCAAAGGCTGCGAAGACGCGGAGCTTTACGCCGCGGCTTCAAGGACGGCAGACAAGGCTGCCGCCTTTGCCGCCGAGTTCGGCTTTGAGAAAAGCTATGGGAGCTACAAAGAGCTTGCGGAGGACGGGAATGTTGACGCGGTCTACATCGCTACCCCCATGAGCAGTCATTACGGCGACGCTCTGCTGTGTATCGAAAACGGCAGGAACGTGCTGTGCGAAAAGTCGGCGGCGCTGAACGGCGAACAGCTTGAGGAAATGCTCGCAGCGGCTCGTGAAAAGGGCGTTTTCTTCATGGAAGCCATGTGGATGAAATGCCGTCCCTCCTATCTGAAAGCCCTCGAATGGCTGAAGGAAGGACGTATCGGAAAGCCCCGATATGTCAAGGCGGATTTCTGCAATCTCGTGGAATATGACCGCAGAGACAGGCTCTTTGCGCCCGAATGCGGCGGAGGTGCGCTGCTCGATCTGGCAGTTTACCCCCTGACGCTGGCGGCGGACTTCCTCGGGCATGAACCGCGCGAGATAATAAGCTCCGCCCACATCGGCGGCGACGGGGTCGATCTCAGCAACAGCATAACGCTCCGCTACCCGGACAGCTTCGCGGCTGTAAATTCGAGCTTCGAGATACCGAACACCAACAACGCGGTCATCTCGGGCGATGAGGGGCTCATCATCTTCGGGAACTGGTTCTTCTGCACCTCGGAGGTGACGCTGTACGACCGCTTCGGGAAAGAGGTCGAGAGAGCTGTGATACCAAACGAGGTCAACGGCTATGAGTACGAGATACGGGAGGTACACCGCTGCCTCGCGGAGGGGCTGAAAGAAAGCGCCCTTGTGCCCCATTCATCGACAAGGGCGGTGATGAGTATAATGGACAAATGCCGCCGCGACTGGGGAATGTATTACCCCGACGAGCGTAAGGCGTAAGGCTGAGGTTTGCCCATGAGATACGATAACATCACCAAGGGGATATTCGTGAGCAGACCCAACAGGTTCATAGCGGAGGTGAAGACAGGCGGCATCACGGAGCTCGTACACATAAAGAATACGGGACGATGCAGGGAGCTTCTCGTTCCGGGCTGCGAGGTGTGGCTCACCGAAACCGGGAATGCGGGAAGAAAGACCCGATATGACCTTGTGACGGTGCGCAAGAGCACGGGTGCGCTTTTCAACATCGACAGTCAGGCACCGAACAAACTGGTCGCGGAATGGCTCGCGGGTCAGGGCTTCGATCGGGTGATACCCGAATACAGGTACGGAGCTTCGAGGATTGATCTCTGCATGGAGCGTGGCAGCGAAAGGATACTCATGGAGGTCAAGGGCTGCACTCTCGAAATTGACGGCACGGGCTACTTTCCCGACGCTCCCACCGAGCGGGGGATAAAGCATATACGCGAGCTTATAGGCGCAAAAAACAGCGGCTTGCGGGCGATACTCGCTTTCGTGATACAGACCGAGGGCGTAACGGAGGTCAGAGCCAATGCCTCCGCCCACCCCGAGTTTGCGGAAGCTCTTGAAGAAGCCCGCAAAGCGGGAGTGGAGGTGATCTCCCTCCCCTGCCGCATCAAGCCCGATGAAATTGCGATAACGGGAGGTATAAGGATATAAATGCACAGGATAATGTTCGTTTGCCACGGAAACATCTGCCGTTCGCCGTGCGCGGAATTCGTAATGAAGAAGATAGTCAAGGAAGCGGGGGCGGAGAGGGATTTTCTCATCTCCTCGGCAGCTACAAGCACCGAGGAGATCGGCAACGGGGTCTATCCGCCGATGGTGCGGGAGCTTGCGTCTCACGGGATATCCTGCAAGGGGAAGTACGCCGTTCAGCTGAAACGCGCGGACTATGAGAGATACGACCTGTTCGTGCTGATGGACGACCGGAACATGACCAACATCTGCCGCATATTCCCCTCCGACCCCGAACACAAGGTACACAAACTGCTGTCCTTTGCGGGCAGCAACGCCGATGTCAGCGACCCCTGGTACACAAGGGATTTTGCCACAGCTTACAGCGACATACTGCGGGGGTGCGAAGCGCTTTTCGATCATCTGAACAATGGCTGATACAGAGCCGCGGGAGCAGTCACGCTTACCGCGGCTCTTTTGAGATCGCACCGAAACGGAGATTGACAAACAGCCTGCGAGGTGATATAATTATAGATGATATACTCCCCTCTGTTTCAAAGCCGACAATATAGCAATCCAAGAAAATATCAGCAGGAGCGCAGGTGCCCCATTTGCAGGCATAAACAAGGGCGGGAGCAAGCCCCCGCCCTACAAAATATTCTCCTTCGGGGCGCAGTCACAACTGCGCCCCATATTATACTAATCCCTAAAAGAACATCAGACAAATCTCGGCACTGACGGCTCATCACTCGTCGTCAAGCTCCCTTGCAGGGCGTTGTACAAGCTGTGCTTGTACCCGGGGCTGCGGTCGCTTTCC
>CACZJT010000210.1 GCA_902781565.1 uncultured Ruminococcus sp. | reverse complement strand
ACCCTTCTGAAGAAGGGTTATTCCCTTGACTCTTTCCTAAGACTTTTGGTCTGTGCTACAGTGTGCCGCTTTCTTTATTTGTGCCTGCGGTCATATTACACTTTCTTTTTACGGCTTCGGCGGAGCGCGTTTCGCTCGCGAAACCGCGTCCGCATATCCGTCGCGTAGCGACTCCTTCAATTCCGAATTCCGCATTCCGAATTATCCAGCTCTGTAAATTTTGATTTCAGGAGGTATATATGAAAATAAAACGTATTCTTTCTGCGGCTTGCGCGGCGGCACTGGCTGTTTCTACAGTTTCCGCTTGCTCAAACTCCGATAGCTCCGACAGCTCCGAGGGCTCGGACAGCTCTGCGGAGGAAGCCGTGAACACCGCCGCAGATAACACACCTCAGTCCGTCGATACGGGCTGGGAATGGGGGAATGTTCAGATAGTCGGCGGCGGCTTCGTGCCGAATATCATCTATAACCCCACAAAGGAGGGGCTCGCTTACTGCCGTACCGATATCGGCGGCGCTTACAGGCTCGACCCCGAAACTAAACGCTGGAAATGTATCACCGACTTTATCGGCGGCGATGAGTGGAACCTTATGGGCATAGAGAGCGTCGCCACCGACCCCTCCGAACCCGACCGCGTTTACCTCGCGGCAGGTACCTACACCAACGCCGACGGCGCTATGCTGCTCTCCGAGGACTGCGGCGAGACTTGGGAAAAGGTCGAGGTCGAGTTCAAAATGGGCGGTAATGAGGTCGGACGCGGCTGCGGCGAACGCTTGCAGGTAGACCCCAATGACAGCAGCGTTCTCTACTTCGGCTCCCGCGAGGACGGGCTTTTCCGCTCCGAGGACTACGGTAAAAGCTGGCAGTCAGTCGAGAGCTTCCCGACGCGCGGCGGCTACTCCGAGGACGGCTTCAATATCGGCATAACATGGGTGGCTTTCGATAAGTCCTCTGGCGGCGGCGGTGAGCGCAGCAAGACTATTTTTGCGGGCGTTGCTCGAAAGGACGACGGAAATGTTATCTTCCGCTCCGACGACGCGGGCGCTACGTGGGAGGAAGTCCCCAACCCCGATTACGCCAAGACCCGCAAGAACAAGGGCATGAAGCCCGTTCAGGGCGAAGTGTCCTCCGACGGGTACCTGTACTGCACATTCGGCGATAAGGCGGGGCCCAATAACGTCATGAACGGCTCGGTGCAGAAGTATTCCATAGCCGACAAGACATGGAAGGAGATCACCCCCGACCTCGTACATACCTGCGGCTACAGCGGTCTTTCGGTCAACCCGAACGACCCGAAAATGGTGGTAGTCACCACCCTCGACCTCTGGGGCGTTGTCGATAACGTGCTGACCAGCTTCGACGGCGGCGAGACATGGACGGGCTTCTGGGATCCCGAGGATTCAAGCAAGAACGGGCGCAATTACGAGCTGGATATAAGCGAGTCCAAATGGCTCGACTGGCACGCCGAAGCCAAGCTCGGCTGGTGGATGACGGGCGTTGCGATAAATCCCTTCGACCCCGACGAGATCATGTACGGCACGGGCGCGACCATATTCAAGACCGATAACCTGACGAAGTGCAAGACAGAGCCCGTGCATATCTCCGTGGCGGCTATGGGCGTTGAGGAAACGGCGATATTCGATTTCGTAGCCCCGAAAGACTGCGGCGAGGGCACTCCCGAGCTGTATTCGATACTGGGCGACCTTTACGGCTTCCGTCACGATGATGTGAACAAGGCTCCCGATGAGCTTTTCGAGGGAGAGTTCCCCTCCACATCGCTCGACTGCGCGGCGCTTGACCCTAACATCGTGGTAAGGGCTACCAAGCAGGGCGAGGGTACTATCTACTACTCCACCGACGGCGCGAAGTCGTGGCAGGAGGTCGAGAGCCTTCCCGAGGGCGACACGAGCGGCTCTCTCGAAAAGAGCGGCGGACAGGTCAAGCTCTCGGCTGACGGCAAAAAGCTGCTCTGGCAGCCGGGAAATGCGGGAAGCAGCGTCTACATCACCGAGGACTTCGGCAAGAGCTGGCGGAGGATAGAAGACCTCCCCAACACCTGCAACCTCGAAACGGATAAGGTGAACCCCGAACGCTTCTACGCGGTGCATGACGGCAAGTTCTACATGAGCGCCGACGGCGGCACGAGCTGGAGCTCCCTGACGGATATGCTCGTCACCAACTTTACCTACATGGCTTCGCCCGAAAACGAGGGCGACCTCTGGATATCGGTGGGCGCGGGCGGCGTTTACTACATCGACGCCGACGGCGACGCGGCACCCACCCGCATGAGCGAGACCATAGACGACTGCGCGGCGCTGGGGCTCGGCAAGGCTGCGGAGGGCGCGGATTACATGACCCTCTATATGCTGGGCGAAGCGAACGGCGAGGGCAGGGGCGTGTATATGTCCACCGACAAGGGCGCCACATGGAAGCGTATCAATGACGATACGCAGAAGTGGGGCAACGTCAACAACGTCATCTCGGGCGACCCCAAGACCTTCGGCAGGGTGTACATCTCCACCAACGGCAGAGGGATAATCATGGGGAATGTGAAAGGCTGACGATTATACTCCCCTCTGTTTCAAAGCCGACAATAGATTCGTGCAGAAACGGATTTTATCAAGGCGCACGACCGCAGACGTGCTGTCGCACTTCAAGGGAGT
>CACZJT010000209.1 GCA_902781565.1 uncultured Ruminococcus sp. | reverse complement strand
CGACCGCAGTTGGGCTGACGCCCTGCAAGGGAGCTTGACGACGAGTGATGAGCCGTCAGTGCCGAGATTTGTCTGCTGTTCTTTTAGGGATTAGTATTACGTACATGAGCCTGTCAGAGCGCCTGCTCCAGCGCCTTCGCCAGCTGGTCGGGGCAGGAAGTCCCCCTGCCGTTGCAGTTCGTGCCGCGAAGCAGCTCTATGACCTCCTTGGCGGGTCTGCCCTTTGCGAGCTTCGCCACGCCCTGAGTGTTGCCGTTGCAGCCCCCTATGAACTGTACGTCCTTTATTATCCCGTCCTCGACCTCAACGTTTATCTGACGGGAACAGACACCTCTCGGTGTAAAACTGATCTTTGACATTTTTTCATACCTCCGTTCAGCCCGCATAATGCTTCTTTGCCTTACTGCGGTTCTGCTTTATGAGTGCGAGCAGTTTTTTCATGTTGTCATCGTCGGTGAAGCGGCTGCCGATGTGGGTGGGTACCGCATTGTAAAGCCCGTGGAAATCCGAGCCGCCCGTTGCGATGAGCCCGTTGTCCTCGCACTTTTTCAGAAGCGATTCCTGCTGCTCCTTGTCGGCGGAGTAGTGGAACACCTCCACGCCGTCGAGCTTCCCCTTTTCGATAAGCTCATCAAGCAGCTCGATGTTGCCGTAGCCGAACATATAGGGGTGAGCCATGACAGCCACGCCCTTCGACGAGTGTATCAGATCAAGCACGAAATTCACATCGGGGTACTCTCTCGTCACAAGGCACTCCCCGTCGGGATAGCCGAAAAGCCTGTCGTTTATGCTCCCGTAAAGCTCGGTGGCGTAGCCGTAATTCACCAGCGCCCGCATTATGTGCTGTTTGAAAATGCTCTTCGAGCCTTTTGTGTAGGGGCGCACCGCGTCCTCGGGGATAGGGTACTGCTCCATGACCTTTTTTATCATGTCCTTTGCACATTCGGTGCGTATCTGGCAGGACTTCAAGCAAAGTCCCTCAAGGCGGTCGGGCTTCTGGGGAGCGTAGCAGAGAATGTGTACCTTCTCCTTGCGGGTCTTGTCCCATGCCGAAAGCTCCACTGCGGGGATTATGTTTATCCCGTAGCGCTCCGCCAATATCTGTGCGCGGCTCGATGAAGCGAGGGTATCGTGATCGGTTATAGCGAGGTAATCCAGCTTCATGCGCTTAGCCTGCACGATGACCTCCTCTATACCGAGAGAGCCGTCCGAAAGGGTCGTATGACAATGAAGATCGCCTATCATATCATTTCCTCCAAATGCGTCATATCACATATAACGCTATTATAACACATTATCTGACACAATGCAAGTGTTTTCGTCAAATCAACATATTTTCTCACAAATCTTTTATCATTATCGTCCATTCATACAAATAACGATAGTCACGTTTGTGCGAAACGTAGGTTTCATTTCCCGAAAAACCTCTCCGCGAACCAGGGACGGCGGGTGGTGAACGTCCTGCCGTTCAGGTAAGCGAGCCCGCCCGCGTCGGTCGTGAAATCGAATGACAGCGAGTAGGCGCAGAGTGCCTGTGTCTTGATATTGTATGCGCGGTTGACGCGGTTTATTCCGTACTTGCCGTCACCCAGCAGTGGGAAGCCCTCGTGAGCGAGGTGGGCGCGTATCTGGTGAGTGCGCCCCGTCACCAGCTCCACTTCGAGGAGCGCAAGCCCCTGTTCCCTGTTCTCGGCGATAACGCGGTATTCTGTCACCATAGTCTTATTGTAGAGGGTCTTTTTGTCATAGACGGTGACGGTCTTAGTCTTTTCATCGCGGCTGTGGTAAGCGGTGAGCCGAGCCTGTTTGCGTTCGGGGATACCGACGGTCACGCAGAGGTAAGTCTTGTGAAGCTCGCGGTCGCGCACCTTTTGGTTCATGACGCGGAGGGCTTCGGCGGTCTTGGCGCAGATAACGATACCTTCGGTATTACGGTCGATGCGGTTGCAGAGGGAGGGGGTGAAGCTCTGTTCCGTATCGGGGCGGTAGCTGCCCTTATCGTAGAGGTAATGGAGAGTGCGGTTGATGAGGGTATCGGGAGAACCGCTCTCATCGTCGTGGACGACCAGTCCGACGGGCTTATGGAGGAGCAGGATATTCTCGTCCTCGAAGATGATGACGGGCTTCGGGGGAGCGGAGAGGAAGCTGTGTTCCCCGCCCGCCCGCTCAAAGAATTCGTCGTTGATGTAGAGAGTCATGACGTCGCCTTCGGAGAGTTTTTGGGAGATATCAAGGCGTTTGCCGTTGAGTTTGATGCTTTTCTTGCGGATATATTTATACATAGCACTTTGAGGCAAAGCGGGGCAAGCCTTACGAATAAACTTATCCGCCCGCTGACCCGCGTCATTTTTACCGATAATGAATTCTCTCATAATAACTCCAATAATATGATATAAAAAGATAAACCGTAAAGCGCAAAGCGTACCGCAACAAGGCGGAGCGACCAAAATATAAAATGACCGCAAGCAAAATAAAGAAAGCGGCACACTGTAGCACAGACAAAATAATGCGGAATTCGGAATTCGGAATTGAAGGTGTCCGCCTGCGGCGGACGGATATGCGGACGCTTCGCTCCGCATGATTTAGAAAGTGGGAAATGACCGCAGGCACAAAAAAAGAAAGCGGCACTCTGTAGCACAGACAGCGGGTCCAGCCGCGCGAGGCTGGCGAGGATTCCTAAGGGCGAGGAGCCCTTAGG
>CACZJT010000208.1 GCA_902781565.1 uncultured Ruminococcus sp. | reverse complement strand
GATCATTTCAAAATATTCGGTGATTATGTTTTTCTTCATAGCTCTATTTTATCATATTTGGTGTGATTTGTAAACCTTTTGTAATTATTGATTTCCGTGAAAAAAGAATCCGCGAGGGGCTTCGCAAAGCCCGCCGCGGGGACGGCAGCACTGTACTATTTGTAGGAATAGATGTCATTTGTACCAAAAATCAACCCCTAAATTATACATTTTCTCCGAATATTTTAAAATTATATTGACAGAGCTTTGAGTATGTGTTATAATATGTTCATGACGTGATAGCTCACGCAAATTTTTAGTATGTGGAGGAAATTAGTAATGAAGTCTTCAAGAATTATTTCGGGCATTTGTGCAGTAGTTATGTCCGCTTCGATGCTGTCGGTATCTGCTTCGGCTTTTGAGCTTCCCAAATTCAGCACTGCTGTTGAGAACAACACCGCCTATGCGTTTCCTGTTGAGGGGGCTGTGAATATCACTCCCTATGCTCCTGTTGACGGTCTTGTAGGCACAACAAGAGATTCCGTAAAGGTAGCTCTTTCCAACACCCAGTATGTTTACAACGGCAAGGAAAAGAAGCCCACTGTTTCCATCAAGTGCGGCACAGAGCGTCTGAGAAAGGGCATTGACTTTGACGTTAAGTATGTGAACAATGTAACTCCCGGTCAGGCTTCCGTTGTTATCACCGGCAAGAACCGTTACTGCGGCACCAAGGTAGTTAACTTCTACATCGTTCCCAAGAAGGTATCCGTAAAGGTAAAGAACTATAAGTATAACTACGCCGGAGAGGTTTACTGGAGCCCTGTTGCTTATGCAGACGGCTACGAGGTACAGGTCTCTACCGACAGCGGCTTCAACAAGTATCTCAGAACTTATGATGTAAAGGGCGGCAACGTATCCAAGGCTGTTCTCTTCTATCTGAACCACAACAAGGATTATTTTGTAAGAGTTCGCGCTTACGTAAATACTCCCGACGGCAATAAGTACGGCAACTGGAGCGACAAGACCCGTCAGCGCAGAAAGGGCTGCAAGTGCTACTGCTGGAAGTACACCAAGTAATTGTCTGATCTGTTTCGATAATTGACATTTTGAGCCCGCAGACCTAAAGTCTGCGGGCTTTTTGTGTGCGTGAGTTTCCGCACGAAAAAAGGGAGCGTCCCCGCGGGGGCGTTCCCTTTGTGTATGCTTTGGTTTTGCTTATTCGTAGAGGGGGTACTTCTTGCAGATAGCCGTTACCTTCTCGCGAACCTCGTCGGCTGTGCCTGCGAAATCCTTCGCGGTCAGGTAGATGCACTCGGCGATAACGTCCATGTCCTCCTCGACAAGTCCGCGGGTGGTGACTGCGGGAGTGCCGATGCGCACGCCGCTGGTCACGAAGGGCGACTCGGGGTCGTTCGGGATAGCGTTCTTGTTGACGGTGATGTATACCTCGTCAAGATCGTGCTGGAGCTGCTTGCCCGTGATGCCGAAAGGACGGAGGTCTGCGAGCATGAGGTGATTGTCCGTACCGCCCGAAACGAGGTCGAAGCCGCGTGCGAGAAGTCCCTTTGCGAGAGCCTGGGCGTTCTTTACGATCTGCTCGCCGTAAGCCTTGAACTCGGGCTTTAGCGCCTCGCCGAAGCAAACAGCCTTGCCCGCGATGACGTGCATGAGCGGACCGCCCTGTGTGCCGGGGAAGATAGCGCTGTTGATCTTCTTGGCAAGAGCCTCGTCATTGGTGAGGATAAGACCGCCCCTCGGACCGCGGAGGGTCTTGTGGGTGGTGGTGGTGGTGATGTCGGCGTAGGGTACGGGGGACTGGTGCTGACCCGCGGCTACAAGACCCGCGATGTGAGCCATATCCACCATGAAGTAAGCGCCGACAGCCTTTGCGATCTGCGACAGGCGCTCGAAGTCGATAGCTCTCGGATAAGCGGAAGCACCCGCGACGATCAGCTTCGGCTGAACCTCTTTAGCCTGCTTTTCGAGGGCGTCGTAGTCGATGAAGCCGTTGTCGTCAACGCCGTAGGGTACGAAGTTGAAATACTTGCCCGAAAGGTTGACGGGCGAGCCGTGGGTGAGGTGTCCGCCGTTGTCAAGGCTCATGCCCATAACGGTGTCGCCGGGCTTCAGTAGCGCGAAGTAAACGGCGGTGTTCGCCTGAGCGCCCGAGTGAGCCTGAACGTTTGCGAACTTTGCGCCGAACAGCTTGCAGGCGCGGTCAATAGCGATCTGCTCCACAACGTCAACGCACTCGCAGCCGCCGTAGTAGCGCTTTCCGGGGTAGCCTTCGGCGTACTTGTTGGTGAGCACGCTGCCCATCGCAGCCATAACTGCGGGGGAAACGATATTCTCGCTTGCGATGAGCTCGAGGTTCCTCCTCTGTCTCGCAAGCTCCTCCTGCATAGCCTTGCCCACTTCGGGGTCAACGCTCTCAACGAATCCTATGGTGTCTAACATCTTTGCCATCGGTCATTCTCCTTAAATCAACATATTCCGAGCCGAAGCCCGCACACATTATCATTATACAATATTTTTCCACGGATTGCAAGGGGTTTTGTAAAAAAATTCGGAATTCCGAATTGAAGGTATATTACGAGATCGTCCGTACCCTGCGCCGATTTTTTCCGAAGAAGTTCAAAGGTATGTTTATACTCCCCTCTGTTCCAAATCCACCAATATCTTCGTACATAAACGAATTTTCAGTCCCTTGAAGTGCGACAGCACGTCTGCGGTCGTGCGCCTTGATAAAATCCGTTTCTGCACGAATCTATTGTCGGCTTTGAAACAGAGGGGAGTATAACGGTCGCCGAAGGCTGACCGTGATCGCGGCGAAGTCGCTCCTTCAATTCCGCATTCCGCATTCCGAATTAAGAATTGCCTTCTCACCTCGTCGTCAAAAACCGTATCGCCCTTTCGATGGAGTCCTTGGAGTTGCCCCAGTCGGCGTTTTTGCCCGTGTTGCGGTAGTCGTACATTTTGCAGTAGTGGGAAACGTCCTTTTCCAGCTCATCGAGGTAGCCCTTGACGAGTGCCGAGGAAGCGTCGCGGAACTCTGACTTATAGGACTTATCCAGCCCCGTTTCGGCGGCGGTCATAAGTATCTTGAAGTGAGGCAGGCAGAGGTATTCCTGTTCGGCGTAGAGCTGTCTGAACTCACGTTCGCGGGCGTAGAGGTCGAACATATTTGACAGCAGGCGGGACATCGCCCATTCGATCTTATTGCAGACGAAGCAGTCATTGACTATCTTGCCGACCTTTTCGGTGGTGCGTTTTGCCTTGCCTTCTTTAGTTTCGAGGAATTTTTTTTCATCGAAAACGTGTTTTTGGAGTTCCTGCAAGTGAGTCTGGAGCATAAGGGCGAGGGAAAGGCGGTTTTTGCAGGCTCTCATCTGTTCAAAATGCACCTTACAGAAGCCTGTCTTGTTAGTTTCGATACGGACATCGGGTTCCATCATAGCGGCGCCCATGATATATTCGACGCTGTGCTGTTCGAGCTCATCGCGCATAGAGCAAAGCGGGCAGCCGCATTTTTTCTCGAATACTTCGTTTATCGGAATGGTAAGAATACTTTCGCGCATAGTGACCTCCTTGGTAATAGCAGATAAATCATAATTTGGCAGGGGGGGATAATTCGGAATTCGGAATGCGGAATTCGGAATTGAAGGTGTCCGCCTGCGGCGGACGATTATGCGGACGCGGTTTCGCGAGCGAAACGCGCTCCGCCGAAGCCGTAAAAAGAAAGTGTAAATTGACCGCAAGTAAAATAAAAAGAAGAAGCTCTCTGTAGCACAGACAGCGGGTCCAGCCGCGCGAGGCTGGCGAGGATTCCTAAGGGCGAGGAGCCCTTA
>CACZJT010000207.1 GCA_902781565.1 uncultured Ruminococcus sp. | reverse complement strand
TCCCCTGCAAGGGCTCCTCGCCCTTGACCTCGGCAAGGGGCTAACGCCGCCCCTTGCATCCGGCGTGTCTGTGCTACAGAGTGCCGCTTTCTTTATTTGCACAAGTAGGTGCTTTCATACGCCCTACATCAAATAAACGTAGGGTCAAAGCCCCTTGAACGACTGCCGCGGGTGTCTGATATTTCAGCTACAAATTATTTTTGCCTTTGGCTGTCTGTCTTACAGGATTTAGGTTGACAGACCAATGCCGTGAACTTCGTGCAGGGGTCTCCCCTGCAAATTATGATTTATATTAGGAACACTTCTGTAAAGAGGAAGTCTATTGTAAGAAGGCAGTCTTGCGCGGCGGGTGTATCTCTGCGGCTGAGAATGAGCTGTCAGTGCCGAGATCTGTCTGCTGTTCTTTTAGGAATCAGTATTAGATTTACTAACACAGCACCGACCGTAAAGACGAGGGACGGGGGCTAAATCCCTCGGGTAAGGGGAAACGATTATGTTCAGACCGACTTATGTATTCAATGACGTGACCGAGATCACGCCCAAATTCCTGAAGCGCAAGCATATCAGGGGGCTGATACTCGACCTTGACAACACTCTTACGACCCACAACAATCCCGAGCCGCCGCAGTCGAGCCTTGAATGGATCGAGAGCATGAAGCAGGCGGGGATAAAGCTCATGATCGTGTCGAACAACAACTCCGCAAGGGTGACGCCCTTTGCGGAGCGGCTGGGTCTGCCCTTCGTGCCGAACGGCGCAAAGCCGCTCCCTATAGGGTACATCAAGGCGCGTGAGATAATGGAACTGCCGAACCGCGATCTTGCGGCGGTGGGAGATCAGATATTCACCGACATAATGGGCGGGAACCTCATGGGGATACGCTCGATATTCGTGTTCCCGATAGAGCCCGAAACGAGCCTGCCCTTCCGCTTCAAGCGGAGCATAGAGCGGCTTTTCCTGCCCGAAAGACCCGCGGCTGAAAGGAGCATATGAAATGTATGAATTATCGGCTAAGCTATTGAGAAAACACTGCAAGATACTCGCGGTCATCGGCAACGAACGGGAGGAGTATGAGGGCACCGTCACGCAGATATACAGCAACTTTGTGGAGCTTCGGGAGGAAAACGGGGACATGATCTACCTGAGCCAGGCACACATCGTCTGTGTAAGACCCGACCCCGAGCTTGACGAGAAGAAGCCGAAAAAGCTGTTCGGAAGATAGAGTTTGCAGTCCGCGCGGAAGGAGGGAGACTTATGGCAAACTACGCGGTGGTGCTTTACCCCGACAAGAAAGGGCTCATACGGCTCATGAACCTTATGAGCGGGAGCATTATGGTGGATTACAGCATCAAGCCGCACATCACCCTCGCGGTGTTCGAGAGCAGAAACGAGCTGAGGGTGCGGCACTTCTACAAGAAGCTCGCACAGAAGTTAAAGCCCGCGAAGCTGTTTTACCATAAGATCACCCGCTCCGAAAAGGACGTCATCTACGCCGAGACCAAGCGTTCGGAGAACCTTTTCCACGACCTATGCGTGACCGATCTGGAGCTTTTCCCGCGGTTCAGGCGGGTGGGCGGGGAGATACCCCTCGACGAATGGCTCCCCCTGACGGCGGTGGCGTATCAGGTGGACAATTTCGACATTGCGGCTTACACGCGCTATGTTCAGAGGGTGTTCAGGGCGTTCGAGTGTACGGCAATTTCCGCCGCCCTCGTAAAGCTCGACCCGTATTCCGAACTGCTTGTGACCAGATTAAGGAGTGAATGAGCATGGGGTCTCGGTCGGTGCGGTTCATTTATGGGTAAGAAAACACACTTCAAGACCCGTTCGGAGGAGCTTACGGAAGATATTCTCGTCATGCTCATTCTGTTCGTGCTGTTTGCGGGCGGAGCTGTACGGCGAGGACATCGTATTAAAATATCATGTCAGGAAATGCACGGTATATGAATATTGTGGCAGGTTTTATTATACCGATTTCATCGGGAGCATTGGGAGTGAAAAAATATGTCTGAAAGAGAAAAAATACTCATCATGTACGGACCGAACCTGAATCTTTTGGGTGAGCGGGAGCCGGGCATTTACGGGAGCGACACCTTTGATTCGATCAATGCCGAGATCGCGGCTAAGGCTAAGACGCTGGGCTTTGAGTGCGAGGTGTACCAGTCCAATTGCGAGGGGGAGCTTATCGACCGTTTGCAGGCGGCGCGGCTTGACTGCAAGGGTGTGGTATTGAATGCGGGGGCTTACACCCATTACAGCTATGCGCTGAGGGACTGTATCGCGTCGCTGAAAATACCCGTGGTGGAAGTACATATGTCGAACATACACTCGCGGGAGGAGTTCCGTCACAGGTCGGTGATAGCGCCCGTATGTGCGGGGCAGATAGCAGGTTTCGGGAAGAACAGTTATCTGCTCGGAGTGCAGGCGCTGGCGGATATCATCAAAGCATAATTTGCGGGGCGGGATAATTCGGAATTCGGAATGCGGAATGCGGAATTGAAGGAGCGGCTGCGCCGCGTTTATGCGGACGCGGTTTCGCGAGCGAAACGCGCTCCGCTGAAGCCGCAAAAAAGAAAGTAGGGGCGAGCATTGCTCGCCCGTGATTACCTGCGGGTTCGGTAGGCTTATGCCTGCCTTGCGGCAGGTTTGGTGGTTGTGCAAAAATCGCGTTCGCTCTTTTGCACAATTAAATCGGCGATACATCTGTTCTCGGGACGTTGGCTTGAT
>CACZJT010000206.1 GCA_902781565.1 uncultured Ruminococcus sp. | reverse complement strand
TCTGTAGCACAAACCAAAAGTCTTAGGAGAAGAGTGGAAAACTAAAGTTTTCTGGGAATAACCCTTCTTCAGAAGGGTTTTCCCTTGCAGGGGAGCGCGTAGCGCGTGGGGGCAGAGCCCCCGTTGCGCCGCAGGCGCAAAAAACACGCGAACCGCAAACACAAAGCGACCCCAAGAAACGCAAACCGACCGTTCCGTTTAAATCGGCGATATCAATAAAAAACGTTCAGTAAGGGACAATCTTCCGATTTTGCACAACGTCCCGTGAACAAGCTGTATCGCCGATTTAATTTCACGAAACAGCGTCAGCGCATTTCGTGAAACGAACCAAACCTGCCGCAAGGCAGGCAAAAGCCGCACACACCACAAAAGAAGAGAAGCACAAAAGCACACAAAAGACCCCCGTCACGCAAACGCAGACGGAGGTCTTTTCTTTATCACGTTCAAAGCCGCTTGTATACCGCAAAGGAGATCGGCGGTATGCGAACCTTTCCCGAAACGGTTCGGTAGACGGGGCGGGGAGTTTCCTCCGAAAGGCGCAGGTAGAAATTGCCGTAGGGGAGATCTATCCACCGCTCGTCGCGGCGGTTGTTGAAGATCACGAAGAAACATTCCTCGCTGTCCGAAAGCTCGAAGGTCACGATGTCGTTGTTGTCGTGGAAGTGCAGGTGGGCGTCAAGCTCCTCGGGGGTGCGCATACGGAACAGCCCCGAGGACTTCCGCAGGGCGATAAGCGCCCGATAGATCAGGAACACGTCAAGATTACGCTCCTTGTCCCCCCACTTGATCGAGTTGGTGAAGTCGGGGGCGTTGTAGCTGTTCTCGTCGAATATGTTGTTGTCGGTGCGGGGAGTTCCCTCGGGAAGCACCTTGGGCTTGGAGCGCAGGAAATCCTGCCCCAGCTGAATGAACGGCACGCCCTGTGAGAGTATCACGATAGCCGCCGCCAGTTTATCCATGCGGCGGCGCTCCTCCTCGGAATAGTTTTTTGCGGAGATAGCCAGCTTATCCCAGAGGGTGTTGTTGTCGTGAGCCTCGCAGTAGTTTATCGCCTGAGCGGGGGTGAATGCCCAGCAGAGGTCGTCAGCTGTTCCTTGCAGGCGCTTGTACCGCGTGTTGGCGGTGATGCCGCGCTTTATGGCGTTGCGGGCGTGGTCGCTGCCGTTGACGAAGCCCGTATTGCGCAGGTCGAAAGTGCCGCCCTTTATGCCGTCGCGGATATTGTCGTTGAACAGCCCTATGCGCCCGAAGCTGTAGCTGTTCCACTTATAGCAGAGCTTATCGGCGGCGTAGGCAGGCTCTCCGCCCGTCCAGCCCTCGCCGTACATGAGTATCTGCGGGTCAATTTTGTCCATTTCGTCCCGGAGCATATTCATGGTGTCGATGTCGTGAAGTCCCATGAGGTCGAAGCGGAAGCCGTCCACCTTGTACTCCGTTACCCAGAATCTCAGGGCGTCAAGCATATACTTGCGGAACATCAGATGCTCCGAAGCTGTCTCGTTGCCGCAGCCCGAGCCGTTCGAGAACTCGCCGTGACCTCTAAGCCTGTGGTAGTAGTAGGGTACGGTCTTATGGAACGCGGACAGCTCGGTGAAGTAGGTGTGATTGAACACCACGTCGAGTATAACGCCTATGCCCGCCCTGTGGAGGTCGGCGACGAGCTGTTTGAACTCACGTATACGCACCTCGCCCTCCTCGGCATCGGAGGAGTAGCTTCCCTCAAGACACATATAATTCTTTGGGTCGTAGCCCCAGTTATACTTGCCCGAAAACGGGTCTTTTTCGTTGATGGTGGCGTAATCGGCAACGGGCATGAGCTGGACGTGGGTGATACCCAGCTCTTTGAGGTGATCGAGACAGGTAGTGACCTTGCCGCAGCGCGTACCCTCGGCGGTGAAGCCTGCAAAGGTGCCGCGTTTGTTCCATTCGCTTTCGGGGATACCGCAGGAAGCGTCCACGGACATATCACGGACGTGACATTCGTAGATAACGGCGTCCACGGGGTTTTCACAGCGGGGGCGGGGGATATCCTCCCAGCCCTCGGGATCCAGGGAAGCGAAGTCGGCGACGAGCCCGCGTTCGCCGTTGATACCGCAGGCTTTGGCGTAGATATCTATAGTCTCTATACGCTTTGAAGATTCAAATTCGAGGGTATAGGTATAATATGCGCCGTAGCAGTGGTGCATAAGCTCCACCGACCAGACGCCGCGTTCACCCCGTGACATTACGAGGGTCTGTATTTTATTATCGCCCTCGCCGCCCGTATAGAGGTTCAGGTAAACGCAGGAGCAGAAGGGCGCCCATACCTTGAATCGGGTGATCTCACCCGCGACGGTGACGCCGAGGTCATCGCCGTAATAAGCGAACTCCCTGTCGAGCTTAGCGTAGTCGGTGATATATTTTTTCATCGGGATCGTTCCTTTACTTAACTTTACTGATTTGATGCAGCCCTGTCTTGTAGGGTGGGGCTTGCCGCCACCTCATGGGGACGTGGCGTTTTTTTGCCCGCCTGACGGCGGGTTTGGGGGTTGTGCAATAATCGCTTCGCTCTATTGCACAATTAAATCGGCGATACGTCTGTTCTCGGGACGTTGGCTTGATTTGGTCGTTTCTGCCCTTACTGCACGTTTTTTGGTATCGCCGATTTAACTTGGACTTTCGGACTTGCTTTTCTCGGTCGGCTTTGTGCTGTCGGGACGTTTGCTTTTTGCGCCTGCGGCGCAACG
>CACZJT010000205.1 GCA_902781565.1 uncultured Ruminococcus sp. | reverse complement strand
CGGATGCAAGGGGCGGCGTTAGCCCCTTGCCGAGGTCAAGGGCGAGGAGCCCTTGCAGGGGAGCGCGTAGCGCGTGGGGGCAGAGCCCCCGTTGCGCCGCAGGCGCAAAAAACACGCGAACCGCAAACACAAAGCGACCCCGAGAAACGCAAGCCGACCGCCCTGTTTAAATCGGCGATACCAAAAAGAAACGTGCAGTAAGGGCAGAAACAATCAAATCAAGCCAATGCCACGTGAACAAGACGTATCGCCGATTTAATTGTGCAAAAGAGCGAATGCGATTTTTGCACAACCCCAAACCTGCCGTCAGGCAGGCAACCCCCAAACCTGCCGCAAGGCAGGCGGGAATCAGCCGAACCCAAAAAGTCTACACGGGCGAGCAATGCTCGCCCCTACATTGGGCGTGCGTTATAGGAGGTCGGGGCAAGCCCCGACCCTACACCGAATCATGCAGGTCGAACGGTGCGAATGGCGGGAGCTGCACCAACGCAGTTGTGCCGCCCCGCCCTACATCGGATTGAGATACCCTCACAAATTATGATTTGTCTTTATCGTCAAAATTCAGCTTGTCCTTTATGATGTACCTCGGACGGTGCTTCAGTTCTTCATATATCTTCGCAAGATAATAGCCTATTATCCCGAGACTGAACATTATTATCGCAGACGTTACGAGCTGTAAAAGTATCACCGTGGAAAATCCTTCCGCGGAATTTCCCGTCAGCTTGTTGTATAACGTGTTCGCACCGAATACCAGCGCTATCAGAAATGTTATCACTCCCGCAACAGTTACCAGCTGCATGGGGTCGCTGGAGAATGAGGTTATCGAATGTATGGCATAGCGTATCGACACCCGCGCTGAAAACTTGCTTTTCCCCGATGTGCGCTCGCCTACGTCAAAGTATACCTTCTCCGTCCGAAAACCGACCCAGCTCGACATCGCGCGGAAAAAGGTCAGCCGCTCGGGCATTCTGAGCAGAGCATCGACCGCGCGGCGGTCGAGCAGCTTGAAGTCCGAGGCATCACGCATATCCAGCCCCGACATATTGCCTATCATCTTATAAAACAGCTTTGCAAACAGGCGGTATATCGTCTTTTCCTTGCCGCGGTTTTTCTTTCGGGCTTCAACTATGTCTATTTCGCCGCGGTTGTTGTTCCAGACGTTATACATCTCAAGAAGGGTCGCGGGAGGGTGTTGCAGATCGCAGTCCATGAGTGCCACCGCGTCGCCCCCCGCGGATTCGAGCCCCGCGAAGATAGCGCCCTCCTTGCCGAAATTGCGGCTCAGATTTATTGCCTTGATACGCTCATCGCTCGCCGCCAGCTGTGACATTCTCTGCCATGTGCGGTCGGTCGAGCCGTCGTTTACGAAGATAAGCTCGTAGTCTATGTTATGCGAGTCGAGCAGCCGCGACACCTCCGAGGCGCAGCGGGGAACATTGTCCTGCTCGTTGTATGCGGGTATTACCACCGATAACTGCGGCATTTCGCAGCTCCTTTCCTTGTGTTTGCGACTTCACCCGACTTTATGAGCCGTGATGATCGTCAGGCTCCGCGAATTGACGGTGATACACACGCCGTCTGCGGAGAAGTAATGGTTCTTTCCTTTTATCTTTACCTCGCAGCCGCCCGAGATCAGTTCTCTGCAATAGCCGACGGGGTCGGTATCCTCGGGCAGCCCGAGGTTCTGCCGAATGCGCCGCTCACCGAGAGGGGTGGTGTGCAGGCGTGCAAGATCAAGTGCTTTCCGCATTTCGCAGTTCCTTTCTCCGAACGGCAGATGTCAGGGGCGTTTGATCCTGCGTACCGTTATGATAGTCATGCTCTGCGAGTTGACGGTGATACGCAGGTTCCCTGCGGTAAAGTAATGATATTTTCCCTGTTTCACGACCTCGCTGCCGTTCAGGATAAGTTCTCTGCAATAGGCTGCGGGGTCGGTGTCCTCGGGCAATCCGAGATAAAGACGTATGCGCCGCTCACCGAGATCGGTGGTGTGCAGGCGTGTAAGATCAAATTCGTTCTGCATGATAAAAGCCTTATTATGTCAAGTTGGATGAATGGCGTTGAAATCAGTGCGGCAGCGGTTGAACGCCGTGCCCATGAGTGCTAAGTAAATATACATGAGCAGGCGGGCGAAAACGAGAACTGCGCCTATGTATGCCGACTCACTGCTCCCTGCGGGGAGTATCCTGCCCGCGACCTCGGCGATAAGAGAAGCGCCTGCGGCGACCGCATAGCCTTTCCACGTTTTCCCGAGTTTAGCGAGGAGGGAGGGATCGTTTACAAGGCTGTGATCGGGGAGCATGACCGAAAGAATTTTTTTCTGATCGAGCAGCACTGCGGCGGTACAGAGCGTACCGAACACGCAGCTGAGAGTATTCCCCGCAGCCGCGCCGATGACGCCGAAGCGGGTCATGAGCGTCTGAGCGAGACCGCCTGCCGCGAGGAGAGCTATGCCGATCTCAGCGGAGCGGTGTTTTGCGAAGCGAGGTTCGCCGAAGAATGAATCAAGCTCGCGGATACCTCCGAGCATAAAAAGTACCCCGACTATGCGGGTGACGTAATTGAGTTCCATTCCCATATTAAGGCAAAAAGCGCAGAGAACGAAGCCAATATTAAAAAAGTTCATAGTTAGTCCTTTAAATCATAATTTGCAGGGGAGACCCCTGCACGAAGTTCGCGGCATTTTTGCCTTTGGCAAAAATTATTTGTGGTTGAAATATCAGACACCCGCGGCAG
>CACZJT010000204.1 GCA_902781565.1 uncultured Ruminococcus sp. | reverse complement strand
TAAGGGTCTTTTGCTCTTCGCGCGGTTTGATTAAAATGGGGCGCTGCCCCATACCCTGCCGGGCTAGCGCGCCCGGAGGCGCTTTTTTGCTAACGCAATTTCTCCGTGTTGGTTGTCTTTTACCCCCATAAATTATGCTTTAGCTGTTGATTTTTGTTTCCGTTTGTGTTATAATATGATCGGGATACTTTACGTATCGGTTCTTCCGACTATAATTATTGAAAAGGACGGTAATATTATGAACAATTCTTACGAAAGCCCATTCTGTACCCGCTACGCAAGCAAGGAAATGCAGTATATCTTCTCCGCAGATAAGAAATTCTCCACATGGCGCAGACTTTGGGTCGCCCTCGCCCGCGCCGAAATGAAACTCGGTCTCGCTGTGACCGCCGAACAGGTCGAGGAACTCGAAGCTCATATCGACGATATAGACTACACTAAGGCTGCCGATTACGAGAAACAGTTCCGCCACGATGTTATGGCTCACGTCCATACCTACGGCGATGCCTGCCCTAACGCTAAGGGCGTTATCCATATGGGCGCTACCAGCTGCTACGTGGGCGATAATACCGATGTTATAATCATGCGCGACGCTATGAAGGTCGTGAAACGTAAGCTCGTTAAGGTCATCTCACAGCTCGCGGCATTCGCGGATAAGTATAAGTCTTTGCCCTGCCTTGCCTATACCCACCTCCAGCCCGCTCAGCTCACTACCGTCGGCAAACGCGCGACACTCTGGTGCAATGAACTCCTCATGGATCTTGAATCCCTCGATTTTGAGATAGGCAGACTGAAACTCTTGGGCTCTAAAGGCACAACAGGTACGCAGGCAAGCTTTATGGAGCTTTTCCACGGCGATACCGATAAGATCAAGGAGCTCGAACGCCTTATCGCCGAGGAGATGGGCTTTGACGCCGTTGTTCCCGTTTCGGGGCAGACCTACTCCCGCAAGGTGGATTATTTCATCTGCTCGGTACTGGCAGGTATCGCACAGTCGGCTATGAAGTTCGGCAATGATATCCGCCTGCTCCAGTCCTTCAAGGAGATCGAGGAGCCCTTCGAGAAAACACAGATAGGCTCATCGGCAATGGCTTACAAGCGCAATCCCATGCGCGATGAGCGTATATGCTCCCTCGCAAGATACGTGATGTGCGATGTGCTGAACCCCGCATTCACGGCGGGTACTCAGTGGTTCGAGCGCACCCTTGACGATTCGGCTAACAAGCGTATATCCGTAGCCGAAGCTTTCCTGGGCGTTGACGCGATACTGAACATAATGCTCAACGTTACCGACCCCGAGAACGGGCTTGTGGTATACGAAAAGATCATTCGCAAGAGAGTTATGGCGGAACTGCCTTTCATGGCGACCGAGAACATCATCATGGACTGCTGCGAACGCGGCGGCGACCGTCAGGAGCTCCACGAGAAGATCAGACAGCTCTCGATGATCGCGGGCTCTCACGTAAAGCAGGATGGTCTTGACAACGACCTCGCCGACCTTATCGCCGCAGAGCCCATGTTCGGTATCACCCGCGAGGAGCTGGACGAGATAATGAAGCCCGAAAACTATATCGGACGCTGCCCGCAGCAGGTGGACGAATTCATTGAGAACTGCGTAAAGCCCGTACTCGATGCCAACGGCGTGTCGGACGATGTTGCGGAGATAAACGTCTGAGATCACAGTAAGAAACAGCTTGAAAGGGGGCGCACCGTATGGATAGCACTGCAAGGGAAAATGTAAGATATACCGCGGCGCAGTATTATGAAGCTGTCGGGGACAGCGAAGAACTGACCGAGCTTGACGACGGGTACATTATCGTGCTCGGGAATCCCAATATCTCACACCAAAGGATATCAAGGCGGATAACCACCACCTTCGATAATTACATCTTGGCACACGGCGGGAACTGTGAACCGTTTTCGGCGCCCACCGAGGTAGAGCTGGACGAAAGCAATGTGGTCGTTCCCGATGTGTTCATCTCATGTCACCCCGAAAAATTCGATAATGACAGATATTACGGCGCTCCCGAGCTTGTGATAGAGATAGTATCGAAAAACCGAAAACGTGACTTTATCGACAAGCTGTTCAAGTACAGGAAAGCGGGAGTGCGGGAATACTGGATAGTCGATCCGAAATACCGCGAAACTGTAGTTTACTTTTTCGAGGAGGATATTCTGGCGAAAAAATATCCCTTTGATGAAAGCATACCCGTGAGGATATACGGCGGTATGCCCGACCCGCTTACCATAAACATCGCGGAGCTCATCGCTCCGTTCATGACGGAGGTGCAGGAGTGAAGAGAAGAAAAGAGACCCCCGATGACACTCTCGGGAGGTTCATGAGCTATGTGCTGAGGCACCACCCCGAAGCCGCGGGGCTGGATAATTCGGAATGCGGAATGCGGAATTGAAGGTGACCGCCTGCGGCGGACGTTTATGCGGACGCTGCGCTCCGCCGAACCCGCAAAGTACAAAGAGCTAAAGCGCAAAATGACCGCAAGCACAAATAAAGAAAGAGGCACACTGTAGCACAGACCAAAAGTCTTAGGAAAGAGTCAAGGGGAGCGAACGCAGTTCGCGTGGGGGCGGCGCCCCCGTTGCGCCGCAGGCGCAAGAAACACGCGAACCTCAAACACAAAATGCACCCGAGAAACGCAAGCCGACCGTCCCATTTAAATCGGCGATATCAAGAAAAACGTGCAGTAAGGGCAGAAATGACCAAATCAAGCCAACGTCCCGAGAACAGACCGTATCGCCGATTTAATTGTGC
>CACZJT010000203.1 GCA_902781565.1 uncultured Ruminococcus sp. | reverse complement strand
ATTTGGCAGGGCAGAGCCCTGCACGAAGTTCGCGGCATTTTTGGCTACGCCAAAAATAGTTTGTTGTTTAACTTTCAGACACCCGCGGCAGTCGTTCAAAGGGCTTTTACCCACAGTTTATTTGGCTAAAGACAATCTTCATGGAGAAATTGCGTTAGCAAAAAAGCGCCTCCGGGCGCGCTAGCCCGGCGGGGTATGGGGCGGAGCCCCATTTTAATCAAACCGCGCGCAAAGCAACTGTACATTTAAGTCAAACCATGCGCGGTTTGCAATTCCGCTTGCGGTCGGCGTAAGCTCGACCGCGACTCTTGAAGCGGCGGCGACAAAAGCCGTCGGCGCGGGGGTTCATGAGCCTTTACGGCGGTCAGGCAGGAAATATCCTCCGAACGGGTTTACCCTGCAACACCCACGTCGGTTCGTTTTGTTGCTACGGCTTCATGTGTTGCGCGCGAGCTTCGCCGCGCGCCAAAGGAAGAACAAACCGCGCGTGGGTTTGTGTTTAAGGGTCTTTTGCTCTTCGCGCGGTTTGATTAAAATGGGGCTTTGCCCCATACCCCACCGGGCTAGCGCGCCCGGAGGCGCTTTTTTGCTAACGCAATATCTCCGTTTCAGTTGTCTTTGTCCGCCTTTTTTGCTCACGCAATTTCTCTGTGTTGGTTGTCTTTTACCCCCATAAATTATGATTTATCCGTCGGAGGTCACTATGCTCAAAAAAGATATAAAACGCAATAAACTCTCCTGTAAGATCATGGTCGCTTACTTCGCGGCTTTTCTCGCTTTCTTTACTCTCGGGACTATTATCGCTCCCGACCGCAAATTCTCCGAGAACGAAAACCGTAACCTCGCTCAGAAACCCGAACTTACCGCACAAAAAGTGTTCTCCGGTGAGTTCGGCACCGCCGCCGAGGACTATATGTCCGATCAGATACTGATGAAAGACGGGCTCATGTCCCTCAAAACTACTTCGGACTACATCTTCGGCAAGTCCTTCCAGAACGGCGTCTACTTCTCCGAGGACGGCTACCTCCTTCAGCGCTTCACCGAGGACAGGGTCAACCTCGATAAGAACCTCGCCGCCATTAACGGATTCGCCGATACACAAGCCGCTTCGGGGCGCAGGGTCGATATGCTCCTTGTCCCCAACAGCATCTGCATAAATGCCGATAAACTCCCCGCAGGCGCCGTTACCGACGATCAGCGCGATACCATGACCTACGTGGGACAGAACATCTCCCGCAATGTCACCCTTTTCGATCCCACCGAGCTGATCTCGGGTCTGCAAGCCCGCGGGACTCAAGCCTACTACCGCACCGACCACCACTGGACTTCCCCCGCGGCTAAATACACCGCCGAGAGCTGGCTCATGGCGGCGGGACTTCCCTACCGCGGCGGCAGCGAATATACCTACAACGAGGTCGGCGGCTTCTACGGTACGCTCTGGTCAAAGGCTCCCGCTCCCTTTATCCCCTCCGAAAATTTCGGCTATTTCACAGACCCGCGAGGTGAATACTCCGTGGAATACGTCGCCGAGGGCAGGTCCTCCGACACGATGTTCGATACTTCCTTCCTCGATAAAAAGGACAAGTACGCGGGCTTCTTCGGCGGAAACTTCGCACATATGATAATACGCTCCAACGCCCCCGCCGAGAACGGCAAGCTCCTCGTCGTCAAGGATAGCTACGCCAACGCCGCCCTGCCGATACTCGCCGACACCTTCCCCGAGATACACGTCATAGACCTGCGCTACTGCCACACCGAAACGGTCAGCTCCGTCCTCGATTCAAACGGCATAAGCCGTGTGCTCCTGCTTTACAACGTGGATTTCCTCAACGAGGACAGAAATTTTGTATGGCTCGGCTGACAGAATGACGGGCTGTTTTTCCTCGGAAAACGAATCAAAATTTACCCGATATGCGGTGAACTGCCGCGTATCGGGCTTTTTTTGCGCGTAAATGCTCATGAGCGTGCAAAGCCGTTCCGAAAGGCTTATGAAACATTTATGTAATTCACGAATAGACAAAACGGTACAAATGTGCTATCTTAAAAATAGAAGCAAAAGTGTGAGTATGTGACAAAAGTACCTGTTTTTTGACAAATGAGGAAGGAGCTGAATAATATGAAAGAGACCTTTGAGATCGCCGCCGACCTCGCCTGCCGCGAGAAGCCGCCTGCGGTCTACGCCAAACAGGGCGACGCGGATTCCCGCGAAGTGAGGGTCAGATTCCGTTTCGGGGAAAGAGGATTTGACATCACGAATGCCGAAAGCTCGGAAATGCGTGTGCTTCGTCCCGACGGTGCGCTCTCCATAGCGGAGGGAAGGCACGATGCCGAGGATAACTCCGCGGTCTACACCATAACCGCCCAGATGCTGAACGTCGGCGGCGAGGGACGGATAGAATTTGTGCTGTACGGCGCGGACAACGAGATAATATCAACCGCCCCCGCGCGGCTCATCATCATACCGAACGCGGTCGGCGACCCCGCCGCCGTTTCCACAAACGAGTACCTTGAATTCAAGCGGCTCATAGAAGAATTCACGAGCAGATTCGTGGTAATGAGCGAGGAGGAATACCACCGCATAACGCCCTCTGAGGGTACGGTGTATTTCGTCTACGGGGAACGCGGTGCGGCTGTCTATTACAGAGATGTTTCGGTGGGCGGCACTTCGGGTCCCGTCAGAGTTTCTCTCTGCATCGGGGCAGTCAGTGCGCAGACCGTCAAGGCAGAAAGGGAGGACATCTGAAATGGCGATAGAAAAAACGGTTTTCACGGGGAGAACTCAGGCGGCAAACGCTCCCGAG
>CACZJT010000202.1 GCA_902781565.1 uncultured Ruminococcus sp. | reverse complement strand
GCGTATAACGGAGCGCTTAGCGGCGCATAGCGCCGCCCGCCGTCAAAGACGGCGGATTGCAAATCGTTATTACGATTTGCAATAGCGCGTAGTATAACACAGCATTCTTCCTACAATTTTTTCATATTCTTTTACTTCATGCAGAAAGCCGCCGGGACGTGAGTCCCCGCGGCTTTTTGTTTGTATAGGCGCAAAAAAACAGACCGCTGCGTTTTGCTGCGGTCTGTTAGTTTGCTAATTCTCAGTCCTCGGAGGAAGCGCTCTCTATGAAAGCTACGATGTCTCCTACAGTCTTGATGCCCTCAACCTTTTCGTCGGGGATCTGAACATCGAATTCGTCCTCAACGGAGCTGATAAGATCAACAACATCGAGCGAATCTGCACCGAAATCATCAACGATGTTGGATTCGGCAGTTACCTCGTCCGTTTCAACATCGAACTGCTCGGCAATGATGTCGCGTACTTTTTCAAATACCATTCTGATACAACCTCCTATCTCGTAGAATCAACCCTTGCGGGAAGGAACTTACAAGCTCGCACGAACCGACCAGCCGATCACTCGGACGGCTCCTCGAATTCGCCGATCGTCCTAAACCTATTATAACGCCCATTTAGCAATTCGTCAAGTCCTTTTTGTAAATTTCTTTTGAGCGCTTCAAAAATATATTCTGAAATGTACTCCGCGGTCTGTTCGGGGTCGTTGTGGGCGCCGCCCTCGGACTCTTTTATCACGTAGTCGCACACACCGAGGGAGATCAGATCTTCTGCCGTTATGTGCATGATGTCTGCGGCTTCACGCTCGCGGGCGGCGTCTTTCCAGAGAATGGAAGCGAAGCCCCTCGGCGAGATGACCGAGTAAATGGCGTTTTCGAGCATAGCCAGCTCGTCGCACACGCACATGGCGAGCGCTCCGCCCGAGCCGCCCTCGCCCAGTATGACAGATATGACGGGCGTTTTGATGGTCATGAATTCGGTTATGGAGCGGGCTATGGCTTCGCCCTGTCCGCGCTTTTCGGCTTCGACACCGGGGTAAGCTCCCGCCGTATCCACGAGGCAGATTATCGGACGGTGGAACTTCTCAGCCTGATGAGCAAGTCTGAGCGCCTTGCGGTAGCCCTCGGGGTGGGGCATACCGAAACCGCACTGCTGGTTCTCCTCCACGGAGCGTCCCTTGACCTGTGCTATGACAGTGACGGGAAGTCCCTTGAAATAAGCCACGCCGCCCAATATAGCGCCGTCGTCGCGGTAGAGCCTGTCTCCGTGCATCTCGAAGAAGTCATCGAATATGAGGGGTATATAGTCCCTGACGGTAGGTCTGCCGAAAGTGCGGATAATGTCAAGGCGCTTGCTCGCGGGAAGTGAGGTATTGTTCGTATTCATCTGAATGCCTCCTTTGACGCGGGCTTGTGGAGCTTGAGCAGGTGAGCTATCGTGCGCCGCATTTTCTTGCGTTCGACTATCATATCCACAAAGCCGTTTTCGAGCATGAATTCAGCCGACTGGAAATCATCGGGGAGCTTCTGCTTTATCGTACCCTCGATAACGCGGCGTCCCGCGAAGCCTATGAGGACTTTCGGTTCGGCGATGATTATATCGCCCATAGAAGCGAAGGACGCCGTAACGCCGCCCGTGGTGGGGTCTGTCATGACGGTGATGTAGAGCAGCCCCGCGTCGCTGTGTCTGCCCGCGGCGCCGCAGGTCTTAGCCATCTGCATGAGGGAAACTATACCCTCCTGCATACGAGCGCCGCCCGAAGCGGTGAAGGCTATAACGGGGAGCCTGTGTTCGGTGGCGTACTCGAAAGCGCGGGTGATCTTCTCGCCGACGACGCTTCCCATGGAAGCCATCATATAATTCGAGTCCATGACGACTATGACTATCTCCTCGGTGCGGATAGTCGCTCTGCCCGTGATAACAGCGTCCTTTAGACCTGTCTTTTCCCGAAGAGCTTCCTGTTTTTTGTCGTAGTCGGGGAAGTCGATAGGATTTTTCGAGATCATCTCCGCGTCGAACTCGCGGAAGCTGCCCTTATCTATAGTGATATCGAGCCTTTCGCGGGCGGTGAGCCGAGAGTGATAATTGCACTTCGGGCAGACCTTGCCGTTTGCGATAAAGTCGTCCATAAAGCTGTTATTGGAGCAGCGGGGACATTTGAAGATAAGTCCCTTAGGGATATCGGTCTTATCGCGTTCGTTTTTTGCGGAAGGCTGTTCGGACTGTTCGCTGTTGAAGCGTTTTTTTACGACCGAAAACAGATCTTCAAGCTGCATTATCATTCCTCCAGACTGTGATAAATCATAATTTATGGGGGGTCAAAGACAACCAACACGGAGAAATTGCGTTAGCAAAAAAGGCGGGTCCAGCGCCGCCAACGCGCTGGCGGGGCTTGGGGCGGAGCCCCATTATAATCAAACCGCGCGCAGAGTAAACGTCCCTTTAAGTCAAACCACGCGCGGTTTGTTCTTCCTTTGGCGCGCGGCGAAGCTCGCGCGCAACACACGAAGCCGTAACAACAAAATGAACCGACGTGGGTGTTGTAGGGTAAACCCGTTCGAGGGAAATTTGTGCCCGACCGCCGTAAACGCTCATGAACCCCCGCGCCGACGGCTTTTGTCGCCGCCGATTCAAGAGTCGCGGTCGAGCTTACGCCGACCGCAAGCGGAATTGCAAACCGCGCGTGGTTTGACTTAAATGTACAAGTACTCTGCGCGCGGTTTGATTGAAATGGGGCGCTGCCCCATACCCCGCCGGGCTAGCGCGCCCGGAGGCGCTTTTTTGCTAACGCAATTTCTCCATGAAGATTGTCTTTAGCCAAATAAAC
>CACZJT010000201.1 GCA_902781565.1 uncultured Ruminococcus sp. | reverse complement strand
GAACGACTGCCGCGGGTGTCTGATATTTCAGCTACAAATAATTTTTGCCAAAGGCTGTCTGTCTTACAGGATTTAGGTTGACAGACCAATGCCGCGAACTTCGTGCAGGGGTCTCCCTTGCCAAATTATGATTTATACATCTTTTCTCAATCTATTCAATTCTTCCGTTATATTTTCCGCTCTCATCAGCGTTTCGCCTATCAGCACCGCGTCCGCTCCAAGGGCTCGCACCCGCTTCATGTCCTCGTTGGTCTTGATGCCGCTCTCCGAAACGAACACCGCACCATCGGGGGCATAGCCTCTTAACTTCGCTGCCGTCCCGAGATCGACCTCAAAGGTCTTTAAATTGCGGTTGTTCACTCCGATCACCATGCCTTCACGGTCAAACGCATATTCCTGCATCTCCTCGACCGTGTGCATCTCACCCAGCACCGAAAGCCCCAGCTCACGCGCAAGCTCGAAAAGCTTGCCGAAATCTGCGGGTTTAAGCACTGCCGCTATCAGAAGCACCGCGTCCGCGCCCAGTGCCGCCGCTTCAAATATCTGATACTCGTCAAAGATGAAGTCCTTGCGGAGTATCGGGATATTAACTTCTTTTCGTATCGCCGCAAGATACTCCGATGAGCCTTGAAAATAATGCTCCTCCGTAAGACAGCTTATCGCGTTCGCTCCCGCCGCTTCGTACTCTCTCGCAAACTCCGCGGGACGGAAGTCGGGACGGATAAGCCCCTTTGACGGTGAGGCTTTCTTTACCTCGCAGATACATGAAAGCGTGTCACGCTTCAGCGCCGCCGCAAGCGAAAGCGGAGTGCGCTCTGCGAGCTGTCTCTCCGCACGCTCACGCATTTCCGCTTCGCCGCACCGCTCTTTTTCACGGACAAGCTGTTCGCGGCGGTGTGCTATTATGTCGTCAAGTATCATGCCGTCGCCTCTCTGTTGGTGAACTCTACCAGTCTTTCGACCTGTGCAAGCGCCTTTCCGCTGTCAACGGCTCCCGCCGCCAGCTTCACGCCCTCGGCTATGCTCGTCGCCTTGCCGCAGACGTACAGCGCCGCTCCCGAATTGAGCAGTACGATGTCCCGCTTCGCTCCCGTGATCTCGCCCGAGAGTATGCCCCGCGTGATGAGGGCGTTGTCCTCCGCCGTACCGCCGACTATCTCCTGCTTGGTGTAGGTCTTTAAGCCCACCTCCTCGGGGGTGACGGTGTAGGCGGTGATCTCGCCGCCGTTTATCTCGCGGACTTCCGTGGGCGCGGAGATCGAGAACTCGTCAAGACCGTCCGTTCCGAATATCACCATAGAATGCTTGACACCTAAGTTTTTCAGCACCTCCGCCACGATGTCGAGGAGCCTGTGCTCGTACACGCCGATGATGTTGTACTCGGCTCTTGCGGGATTGGTGAGAGGTCCCAGGATATTGAACACCGTCCTCGCGCCGATCTGACCGCGGACGGGTCCCACAAAGCGCATAGCCTTGTGATAGCTCTGAGCGAACAGGAAGCTCATACCCACTTCTTCTATGCAGGCGGAAGCCTGTTCGGGGGTGGTGGCTATCCTGACGCCCAGGGCTTCGAGCACGTCCGCCGCGCCGCTCTTCGAGGAAACGCTTCTGTTGCCGTGCTTCGCCACCGCCTGACCCAGGGACGAGATAACGAAAGCCGAAGTGGTCGAGATATTGAAGCTCGCCGCCAGGTCGCCGCCCGTGCCGACTATCTCCAGCACCTCGCGGCTGTGGGGAACGGTGGTCATCTTGCCCCTCATACCGAGGGCGCAGCCCGTGATCTCCTCGGGGGTCTCGACGTTTATCCTCATGGCGGTGAGCAGGCAGGCGGTCTGAGCCTGTGTAGCCCTGCCGCTCATGATGATGTCAACGGCGCGGCGGGCTTCCTCCTGTGTGAGGTGCTTGCCGTCAACGACCTTTGCGATGAGGGGTTTGAGCTCGACCTTCTGGGAATCGGGAAGCTCGATGCCCTCTATTGGCTTGAAGGCTATACCCGCTTCTTTGAGGAAGTTTGCGATGATCTGTGAGCCGATGGGTGTCATCACCGATTCGGGGTGGAACTGCAATCCGTAGGTGATCTGTTCGCGGTGTCTTATCGCCATTACCTCGCCGTCGCGGTCGGTGGAGATTATATCGAAGCAGGCGGGAAGGCTCTTTCTCTCGGCTATGAGCGAATGATACCGCGCCACGTCGATAGCCGAGGGCAGCCCCTCGAATATGGGCGAGCTGTTGTCGATGTTAAGGGAAGTCTGTTTGCCGTGGAGCTGTTTTTCGGCGCGGACTATCCTTCCGCCGAAAGCCTGAGCTATCGCCTGATGTCCGAGGCAGATACCGAGTATCGGTATCCGACCGCCGAAGCGCTTTACGGTATCAACGGAAACACCCGCCTTATCGGGAGTGCAGGGACCGGGCGAAATGATTATCGCCTGCGGTGCCGCGGCTTCGATCTCATCAAGGGTGATCTCATCGTTTCTCACGACCCTGATATCGGGGCACATGACGCCTATCGCCTGATAGAGATTGTATGTGAAGCTGTCATAATTGTCGATCAGCAGTATCATATTCTTTCCTCCTGTTCATATATATCTTATGGATTTAAACTGTTACGCTTTAAATGGTTGGCAGAAAATGGGGTAATATATAAAGCCTGTTGGGGAAATGGTTTTCTCGGAAGCTCTTCCCCGAAAGGCTTTATTTGGTTTATATCATCATGTGTATTTGACGGCGATTCGGTGTAGGGGCGTACCTTGCCCTCTCCCGCCTTGCGGCGGGTTTGTTGCCTGCCTTGCGGCAGGTTTGGGGGTTGTGCAAAAATCGCTCCGCTCTTTTGCACAATTAAATCGGCGATACATCTGTTCACGGTACTTTGTGCGGGTCGGTTC
>CACZJT010000200.1:1921-4826 GCA_902781565.1 uncultured Ruminococcus sp. | reverse complement strand
GACCCGCACAAAGTACCGTGAACAGACGTATCGCCGATTTAATTGTGCAAAAGAGCGGAGCGATTTTTGCACAACCCCCAAACCTGCCGCAAGGCAGGCAAAGGCAAGCACCACAAAAAGTGCAACCCCCAGACCCGCCGTCAGGCGGGCAAGAAAGCACACCCCCACATAAGGGCGGGAGCAAGCCCCCGCCCTACAATTTGTATCACGTAATAACAATAAAGATCAGACATCAGACACAACAAAAGCCCCGAACCATTCGGGGCTTTTTCATGCGTTATCGCGTTACAAAATTTACTTCTTTTCGGAGCATTCCACAGCGGCGCGGATAAAATCGCGGAAGAGCTTGTGGGCGTGGTTGGGACGGGACTTGAACTCGGGGTGGAACTGGACTCCCACGAACCAGGGGTGAACGCTCTCGGGAAGCTCGACTATCTCGACCAGCCTGTCGTCGGGGGAAAGTCCCGCTATCACAAGACCCGCTTCCGTCAGCGAACGGCGGTAGGCGTTGTTGAACTCCCAGCGGTGACGGTGGCGCTCGTAGATCAGCGGCTCGCCGTAAACGCGCTCGGAGATCGTGCCTTTGGTCAGCTTGCAGGGGTACAGACCCAGCCGCATAGTGCCGCCCTTCTCGGTGACGTCTTTCTGAGTGTCCATGATGTCGATGACGGGGTGTGCGCCGTCGGGGAGGAACTCGGTCGAGTTGGCGTCCTCAAAGCCGCAGACGTGCCGCGCGTACTCGACTACCGACATCTGCATTCCGAGACAGATACCGAACATCGGCACTTTGTTCTCGCGGGCGTAGCGGATAGCTTCTATCATGCCCTCTATGCCGCGGTCGCCGAAGCCGCCCGGAACGATGATACCGTCGCAGTCTGCGAGTTTTTCGGCGGCGTTCTCACGGGTGATGTCCTCGGACTGTATCCATTCGATGTTTACAGCCGCACTGTTCTCGAAGCCGCCGTGACGGAGGGCTTCGGCTACAGAGAGGTAAGCGTCCTCCAGCTCAACGTACTTGCCGACAAGACCAATAGTGACCTCGCGGCTGCAATTGTTCACGCGGTCTATCATTTCGAGCCAGCCCGAGAGGTCGGGCTTTCTCTTTTCGAGGTTCAGGTGTTCGCAGACCACATCGGCAAGCCCCTCGTTTTCGAGCCATATGGGGACTTCGTAGAGGGAGGGTGCGGTGAGGTTCTGGATAACGTCCTCTTTGCGGACGTTACAGAAGAGGGCTATCTTCTCGGTCATGCTGTCGGGTATCGGTATCTCGGAGCGGAGCACCAAGATATTGGGCTGGATACCGAGGCTCAGAAGTTCCTTGACGGAGTGTTGAGTGGGTTTGGATTTAAGCTCTTTTGAGCCCGAGATATAGGGGATAAGGCAGACGTGGATAAACACGCTGTCACCGCGGGGCATTTCCTTTGAAGCCTGTCTGATAGCTTCAAGGAAAGGTGTAGATTCGATATCGCCGACGGTACCGCCTATCTCGGTGATGACCACATCGGTATCGGAGTGGCGGGCGACGCGGTAGAGCCTGTCCTTGATCTCGTTAGTGATATGTGGAATGACCTGAACGGTAGAGCCGAGGTAATCGCCGCGGCGTTCCTTATTCAGCACAGTCCAGTATATCTTACCCGTTGTTACATTGGAATTAACGGAGAGGTTCTCGTCGATGAAGCGTTCATAGTGACCGAGGTCGAGGTCGGTTTCAGCGCCGTCATCGGTAACGAAGACCTCGCCGTGCTGATAGGGGGACATAGTACCGGGATCGACGTTTATATAGGGGTCAAACTTTTGTATCGTAACGCTGTAGCCGCGAGCTTTAAGAAGTCTGCCGAGGGAAGCGGCGGTAATACCCTTACCGAGACCCGAGACAACGCCGCCGGTAACGAAAACATATTTTGTATTCTTTGCAGCCATAGTATTTTCCTCCTAAGAATCAATCTAAGATACATTTATAATATCATAACATATTTTCGAGCAGATTTCAAGAGCTTTTGCGTAAAACTATGAAGGAAATTGTAAATATTTTGAACTCGGGAAGTTGACATAAAGAAGTAAAGGTGATATAATAAGAGAGCGGCACACTGTAGCAATAATTCGGAATGCGGAATGCGGAATGCGGAATTGAAGGTGTCCGCCTGCGGCGGACGTTTATGCGGACGCTGCGCTCCGCATGATTTAGAAAGCGCAAAATGACCGCAAGCACAAAAAAAGGAAGCGGCTCTCTGTAGCACAGACAGCGGGTGCAGCGGCGCGACGCTGCCGAGGATTCCTAAGGGCGAGGAGCCCTTAGGCAGGGGAGCGCGAAGCGCGTGGGGGCGGCGCCCCCGTTGCGCCGCAGGCGCAAGAAACACACGTACCGTCATCACAAAACGCCACCGAGAAACGCAAGCCCGAAAGTCCAAGTTAAATCGGCGATACCCAAAGAAAAGCGTGCAGTAAGGGTCAAGTGAACCGACCCGCACAAAGTACCGAGAACCGCAGTGTATCGCCGATTTATTTTCACGAAAGAGCGGAGCGATTTTCGTGAAACCCCATACCCGCCGTCAGGCGGGCAAAAACGCCACCCGCCCCGATAACGCCCCCGCCTGCCTTGCGGCAGGTTTGGGGTTGTGCAAAAATCGCGTTCGCTCTTTTGCACAATTAAATCGGCGATACGTCTGTTCTCGTTACTTTGTGCGGATCGGTTCGTTTCTGCCCTTACTTATCGGCTTTTCTTTGATATCGCCGATTTAAACGGACGGTTCATGCGCGGTTCTTGGTGGGGATTTGTGCTGTCGGTTCGCGTGTTTTTTGCGCCTTTGGCGCAACGGGGGCTCTGCCCCCAGCGCTTCGCGCTCCCCTGCAAGGGAAAACCCTTCTGAAGAAGGGTTATTCCCTTGACTCTTTCCTAAGACTTTTG
>CACZJT010000200.1:0-1898 GCA_902781565.1 uncultured Ruminococcus sp. | reverse complement strand
CCTAAGACTTTTGGTCTGTGCTACAGAGAGCTTCTTCTTTTTATTTTACTTGCGGTCAATTTACACTTTCTAAATCATGCGGAGCGAAGCGTCCGCATATCCGTCCGCCGCAGGCGGACACCTTCAATTCCGAATTCCGCATTCCGAATTCCGAATTATCCCGTTCCGCATTCCGAATTCCGAATTACCTTTTGGGGGTGTTCTCTTTGGCTATGCCAAAAAATCAAAACCTTATCATCGAACGCTGGGACTGCCGCCTTACTTTCGCTAAGGAGGGTCGCGCCCGCTATATCTCTCACCTCGACCTTATGCGCACTATGCAACGCGCTATCAAACGCGCTAAAGTCCCAATATGGTACACTCAGGGCTTTAACCCCCATATGTACCTCATGTTTCCCCTCGCTCTCCCCCTCGGTACCGACAGCCGCACCGAAAGCATGGATATCGCTCTCACCGAGGATATCCCATTCGATAAACTGCTCTCTCAGCTTAATGCCGCTATGCCCGAGGGTCTTTACTTCCTGGACGCCGCCCGCCCCGTCCGTAAACATACCGATATATCCTCCGCCGAATATGTCATCGAAGCCCTCTTCCCCGCCGACTTCCCCGCCCTCGATCAATGGAACTCTTTCACGGGTCGGGACGTCATCAACGTCGAAAAGCGCGTCAAGCCCAAAAAAGGCAGGCACAAAAGCGAGCCCTCCGTAAAACTCGTGGACATCAAGCCCCATATCACCGTCCTCTCCGCCGAACAGCAGGATAATACCCTGCGGCTCTGCATGAGACTCCCCGCGGGTACGGAGTTCAACCTCAATACAGGTGTCGTCATGGACGCCTTCGCCGCCTTCACGGGTGTCGAGCCCGAGGAGATATATACAAAGCGCACAAAGATACTTTGCGCGGACGGCGAAGAATTTACATAACTCACTATTGAAATTTGTGAGATAATGTGGTATAATTATTGAGTATCCGTGGGGGCAGCTATGTACCCATGAGAGTAGATGCCTGCGGCGAACAAGACGGAACGCGGCAGGTGTCAAAGCGGACAGTCCTCTGGCTTCGCGTTTTCGGAGAGAACGCAGGGTGTTGGCAAGTCACCCGGAAGTGTATGAATGTCAGAAAATTTACAGGAGGTTTTTTACAATGGACGCACTGAAGCTCATTGCACAGGACAGCATGAAGACCGAAGTACCCGTTATCCATGTGGGTGACATCGTTAAGGTACACGTAAGGATCAAGGAGGGCGACAAGCCCAGCCGTATCCAGATCTTCGAGGGCACTATCATTGCCAAGAAGCACGGCGGTATCAGCGAGACTTTCACCGTAAGGCGTGTTGCTCACGGCTGCGGTATCGAGAGAGTTTTCCCTGTACACTCCCCTGCTGTTGAGAAGGTCGAGATCGTAAGAACAGGTAAAGTTCGCCGCGCCAAGCTCTACTATCTGCGTGACAGAGTCGGCAAGGCTGCTAAGGTCAAGGAAGCTATCAAGTAATTTCAGCATTAGCGAAAAGGCGTGGGCGCGGCTCACGCCTTTTTTATTTGGCGCTTTTTGTGGGGGGGCGTGTGTCCCGCCTGCCTTGCGGCTTTTTTTTGGGGGGGGACGGGGCTTTTTGCCTGCCTTGCGGCAGGTTTGGGGGTTGTGCAAAAATCGCTCCGCTCTTTTGCACAATTAAATCGGCGATACGGTCTGTTCACGATACTTTGTGCGGGGCGGTTCGTTTCTGCCCTTACTTATCGGCTTTTCTTGATATCGCCGATTTAATACAAACGTACCCGTTTCACACTGTCCCATGTAGGGGCGAGCATAGAAACCTTTAGGTTTCCCTCGCCCGTGCTCTCCCGTGATCTCCCGTAAACGTCCGTGTATACCCGTATATATGACCCTTTCGGACTTGCTTT
>CACZJT010000199.1 GCA_902781565.1 uncultured Ruminococcus sp. | reverse complement strand
GGGAAAACCCTTCTGAAGAAGGGTTATTCCCTTGACTCTTTCCTAAGACTTTTGGTCTGTGCTACAGAGAGCTTCTTCTTTTTATTTTACTTGCGGTCACTTTACACTTCCTTTTTGCGGCTTCGGCGGAGCGGTTTCGCTCGCGAAACCGCGTCCGCATAAACGTCCGCCGCAGGCGGACACCTTCAATTCTCAGCGCCAACTTGTTGGTGCGATTCCGCATTCCGAATTCCGAATTATTGCTACAGAGTGCCGCTTTCTTTACACTATATTCATTCCCCCAAAAAAACGTGAAAAAGCCGCCCCTCGGGACGGCTCGCATTTCTTATTCACTTCTGTATTCACTTCTGCGTCTGTGCGAGAAAACACTCGCTCCCGTGGGCGTTTATCACCCCGATAGCCTGCAAATACGAATATATTATCGTACTTCCGACAAATGTCATTCCCCGCCTTTTGAGGTCTGCCGACACCTCGTCCGAAAGCGGACTTGACGTGCGCTCCTCATAGCTCTCGGTCAGCACCTCGCCGCCCGTGAACCCCCATATGTAGCGGTCAAAACTCCCGTACTCCCGCTGTATATCGCGGAATACCCTGCTGTTCGTGACAGCCGCACGGAGCTTGCGCCCGTTTCGGATAATACCCTTGTCGGCTTTCATAGCCGCGAGCTTCTCCTCCCCGAACTCACTCACCCTCTCGGGGTCGAAGCCCTCGAACGCCGCGCGGAAATTCTCCCGCTTGTTCAGCACACACTCCCACGACAGCCCCGCCTGAAAGCTCTCCAGTATCAGAAGCTCGTACAATCCGCGGTCGTCATGGAGCGGCTTGCCCCACTCCTCATCGTGGTAGGCGACGTAGAGCGGGTTCTTCATATTGCACCACCGACAGCGCGTCCGTTTATCGTTGGCGGACATCAGCCGCGCGGGTCGATAACGGTCATGTTGTTGCCGAATCGGCAGGCGAGCTTCCCGAAGAAGCCCTGTCCGCAGCTCAGGTGCTTGTGCAGGTCTGCGGCGTTGATATAGAACTCCTTGCCCCAGGAAGCCACCCTGTACATCACGGAATTTTCGGGCTTGCCGCTCTTGTCGGTGATAACGCCCGTTACGGTGACATAGTGGTTCTGGGTAGCGGTCTTGAAGCCGAAGGTCATCTGATTTCTTTTCTTAACGTACATCGGCACGGCGTTCTCCTTACCCGAAGGGCTGATACCGATGATAACGGGGAGGTCGTTGCGTATGGATTCGCAGATCTCCTTATAGCTGGGCAGTTCGTATATCGCCCTGCCGCCTAAATTCTTGGGGTCTTTTATGCTGTGCGCCGCAACTTTCATGGGGATCATATTGGATTTGAAGTATGTGGTCATGACCTTGCCCGTCTTGCCGTCAAGGTTGTTCATCTGGAATTTTCTCCCGATGGGGTCATTGCGGTGATGAAGATTTATGTAGAGGTCATTGAAGCTCTTGACGTATTCGATGTATTCCTGCGAGCCGATAACGCCGTTTTTGTAGTCATCGGTAAGGGGCGAGCGGTTGCGGTTGCTCTGACCCGATATATAAAGGCAGATATCGCAGATAGCGACAACGCCGCAGCCCGAAGGCGAGATTATGCCGTAGTAAGGCATTCCGCGGAACCATCTCTGATCGCCGCCGTAATAGCTTCCGCTGTCATCGGCGACCTTTGTATATTCGGATTGAAGGGTAAGAACCTCGGTAGTATCGTTATTAAAGGTTATAGTCTGCGCATTCATATCAGCACCTCCACACCTATTGTACCACATTTTTTCCCGATTGTCAATAACCCAAACAACGAAAATCTAACATGATACCACATTTTTACGGATTTGTAATACAATGCTGTCCTAACGCTTTAAACCGAGACAATATGCACGCATACCTCCCGCCTGACGAAGGGTCATTTGTCCCGACCTCATCGGGACGTGCGCCCCGACCACGCTTGCAGGGCATGGCTCCCCCGCCGTTCGTCCGACGGAAAAACTCCCGCGCAGGTTGACAAGTGCGTTGAATGGTGGTATAATAAAGAGGGGAGGGACGGTGATCTTTTGGTTATAGATATGCAGTATTTTGGCAAGCCGAATTTTCACAAACAGCATACAGCGGGGCTAAAAAAAACAATTGCTTCTTTAGAAATCCGCATTTCGGAACACAAGCAAAAAATCGTTTCTCCCGAAAGCTTTTATCCCGATTGGGAAAGCTTTGACGAAAGACAAAAAGCAGGGTTCAGAAGACATTGGGAAAAAGAGATCGTAAATTTCAAATCTCAGCTTAAAGAAGCGAGGAACGAATTGGCAACGAGAGGTGAGGACGATGAATGAAAATGAAATGGCTTTAGAGGCTCTGAAATGGATAGTAAATGATGTTTCCGAAAGAAAAAACGAAGCAGAGCAAGAAGGCAAGGACGACTTCTCCAAAGGGCGAGAGATGGCTTACGAAGAGGTTTATGAAATGATAAGATCCAGATTGGATATCCTGAATATCCAATTAAGTCAGCAATGATCGCAGAACCCCCCGCATTCCCTAAATGCGGGGGTGTTTTGTTTTTGTTTTTTTTATTTGTTCCCGAAAAGGGGACTTGACCCCGCCCGCCTTACGGCGGGTCTGTTGCCTGCCTTACGGCAGGTTTGGGGTTGTGCAAAAATCGCTCCGCTCTTTTGCACAATTAAATCGGCGATACGTCTGTTCACGGGACGTTGTGCGGGGCGGTTCGTTTGACCCTTACTTATCGGCTTTTCTTTGATATCGCCGATTTAACTTTGGACTATCGGGCTTGCGTTTCTCGGGTGCGCTTTGACTTGTCGGGACGTGTGCTTTTTGCGCCTGCGGCGCAACGGGGGCGCTGCCCCCACGCGCTTCGCGCTCCCCTGCAAGGGAAATGAAGAAGGGTTATTCCCTTGACTCTTTCCTAAGACTTTTGGTCTGTGCTACAGAGAGCTTCTTCTTTTTATTTTACTTGCGGTCAATTTACACTTTCTTTTGTGCTACTGTGAGCTTCTTCTTTTTATTGTGCTTTGCGGCTTCGGCGGAGCGCGTTTCGCTTGCAAAACCGCGTCCGCATAAACGTCCGCCGCAGGCGGACACCTTCAATTCCGCATTCCGAATTCCGAATTCCGAATTTCTCATTCACCCTCCGAGCAGCATTTTCACCCCGAGCGCTATCAGCGTTATCCCGCCGCATATCTCCGCGCCGTTTCTCGAACGAAGTCCGAAAAGCCCTCCGAGTGCCGTCCCCGCGGCGCTCATGGCAAATGTCACGGCGCCTATCACCGCCGCGGAGGTCAGCAGGTTCGCGTGCAGGAAAGCCAGCATGACCCCCACCGCCAGCGCGTCAATGCTCGTGGCGGCGGCGAGGGGAAGCATTTCAGCAGGCGACATTCCCCCGCTCTCATCGGGGAGCTCTCCCGAGCGGGAGTTTCTGAGCATTCCGAGCCCTATCGCCGCCAGCAGCACGAATGAAAGAACGTGTGCCCACCGTGCCGCCGCCCCTGCGAACCTCGACCCGAGGGCGTACCCTGCTATCGGCATGAGTGCCTGCGCACCTCCGAACCAAGCCCCCGCCGTCAGAGCACTTTTAGCGATCGTCCGACCCCGTCCCATCGGGAGTGAAAGACCCTTGCACACCGACACCGCAAAAGCGTCCATCGAAAGGCTCACCGCCAGCATCAAAAGTTCAAAATGACCCATAATATCACCCATAAGAAGCAGTAATGCAAATCATAATTTATGGGGGCAGGATAATTCGGAATGCGGAATGCGGAATGCGGAATTGAAGGTGTCCGCCTGCGGCGGACGTTTATGCGGACGCGGTTTCGCGAGCGAAACGCGCTCCGCCGAAACCGCAAAAAGAGAGTGTAAAGTGACCGCAAGCAAAATAAAAAGAAGAAGCTCTCTGTAGCACAAACACGCCGGATGCAAGGGGCGGCGTTAGCCCCTTGCCGAGGTCAAGGGCGAGGAGC
>CACZJT010000198.1 GCA_902781565.1 uncultured Ruminococcus sp. | reverse complement strand
AATAATGCGGGACGAATGGCGGGAGCTGCACCAACGCAGCCCAGCCGCCCCGCCCTACATCGGTTTGTGCAGTACGGTCAGCCTTACAAATTATGATTTTCATACCAATTAAGGAGCTGTGCCAATGTCTAAGGTCTGCAAGTCCTGCGGCAGGGAGTATAAGGGGAAGTTCTGCGAACACTGCGGATACGGCGACCCCTCGCTTAAAACTCACGCCGCAGATAAGTATAAAAAACAAAAAGCTGTCCGATATATGACCCCAGAGGAAAAAGAAGAATACTACGCCGAACTCAAACGTCGCGAAGCCGAACGCCGCCGCACTGGTAAACAAAAACGTGACCCCAAACAGGTGCGCCTGCTTATCGTGCTGGCAGTCGCGGTCGTGCTCCTCATCGGCGGGACTCTCCTGTTCTCCGGTGTGTTCGGCTCGGGGAGCAGCTCCGAGGTCGTCGCGAGCTTCTTCAAGGCGGTCAATGAACGCGACTTCAAAAAATACGCCTCCTGCCACTCCAAGGAACAAAAGGACGCTATCTATGATGACCTTGCGGCTTCGGGTCTGAACGAAAAGCAATACATGGACGAGTTCTGCTCCGTGTTCGCCGAGGAATACGGCGATGACTTCACCGTGACCTACAGCATAGAGAACATCGACCCCCTCACGAGCTACAGCATGGAGGACTACCGCGCTGCCTACGGTACAGCGCCGAATATCTCCGAAGCGGAGCTGGTGGTGCTCGACGTCACCTTCAAGGGCTCAAAGGGCGAGGAGACCTTCAAGATGAACGCTTCCACCGCTCACATCGGGTTGAGCTGGAAGCTCCTCGACCTTAGCTACGCCCCGGGAATAATCACCCCCGATATGCAGATACAATAACAAAAGACCATCCAAACCGACAGGACCCCCTCAGAGTTTTTTCACTTAAAAAGCCGAAAACTCCGATGGGGTCATTTTACGTCAAAGAAGAAAACAGATGCTGTGCAAAATAGCTTTATAGCGTGAAGCTGCGAAATGACGCACTGCAAGGGAGCTTGACGACGAGTGATGAGCCGTCAGTGCCGAGATTTGTCTGCTGTTCTTTTAGGGATTAGTATTATACCGTTCCAAGATCGTTATAAGTGCCTTGGTCTGTCAGCTGTTTTTTAGGGTTCGGTATAAAATTCGGGTATGAAACCCTCGTCTGCGGACTCGCGGTGTTGCAGATAGCCGCCGAAGCCCGTTTTGCCGAAGGCTTCCGCTACCGTTCGGTACTCGAACGCCGAGAGCCTGCGGTCTATCTCCCGAAACTCCCGCGCCCGATATACGGGGGTATACTGACACATCAGACTTACCATGATCGCCTCGGAAGAAAAACGCTCCGCGAGCTTTTCCATAAGCGCGATCGAATCGTGACGGTGGTTCGGGAGTATCATGTGCCGCACGATCACTCCGCGCTTCATTAAGCCGTCCTCCCCGAAAACGGGCTCACCGACCATCTCGACCATCTTTTCTACAGCACCCATCGCCCGCTCGAAATAGTCCTCAGCACCCGAATACTTAGCCGAAGCGCCGCTGTCAAAGTATTTCAGATCGGGCAGGAAAATGTCCGCTTTGCCCCTGAGCATTTCGAGCGTTTCTGGCTTCTCGTAGCCGCTCATATTGAACACCGTCGGGATACCGAGGTCTCCGCAAAGCTCCAGCGCCGTCACGATCTGCGGGATAAAGTGGGTGGGCGTCACCATGTTGAGGTTATGCACCCCGCTGTCCCTAAGCTCCGTGAATATCTCCGCAAGGCGCTCCTCCGTGACCCCGAAGCCCTTGCCCTCCTGCGATATCTCGTGGTTCTGGCAGAACACGCATTTGAGGGTACACCCGCTGAAAAACACCGTTCCCGAGCCCCGTTCGCCGCTTATGCAGGGTTCCTCCCACATATGCGGAGCGGCGCGGGCTATGCGCACCGTCCTGCCCTCGCCGCAGAAGCCGCTGCCGCTGTTCCTGTCCGCGCCGCACTCCCTCGGGCAGAGGGTACAGCGGCTCATGAGATTTTCTATGTCCATGACTTACCTCACTTCCACGGACGGACGCTGCCCGTCCAGCCCTTTTCCTTCCAGTAGTTCTTGTCCCGTTCGTTGAAGCCGTTCCTCTGCATGATGTGCATGGCGAAGAACAGCGCCCGTGTTTTGAGCGAGGGCTTGACCTTGCCGTTACGTCTTTTGAGCTTTTCCGCGAGGGCGGTCATGTCGCGGTCTATGGCGCGTTTCATTTTCTCGGCGACCTGTTCCCATGACGCCGCAGAGACTGCGGCTCCGTATTTATATACCCGTGCCGTCCCCCAGAAGAACAGGCTGTCCGCCATATCCTTGTTAGCCGACTTCATGCCCGCGCCCGCGGCGGTGGAGATACAGACGCCCTGTTTGCGGAACATAGCTCCCTCGGGGCTGTGGACGAGCCATCTGTGACCATAGTGGTCGAGGAATGCTTTCATAGCGCCCGTAGCGTGGTAGACGTAAACGGGGCTTGCGAGGATAATGACGTCGGCGGCGTCCATAGCGGCGGTAATGGGTGCGAGTTTTTCGTGATGAGGGCAGACCTCCGCACCGCCGTCGAAGCAGCGGGTACAGCCGACGCAGAATTCCCCGAAGTCCCGCGGCAGGAAAAATTCCGTAAGTTCCCCGCCGAGTTTCTCGCCGAGCATATGAGCGATATGGTAAGTAGAACCCTTATGGTTCTGTCCGTGGATAATAACAGTTTTCATAAGTTCCTCCAAAGCTGAAAAATCATAATTTGGCAGGGGAGACCCCTGCACGAAGTTCACGGCATTTTTGCCTTTGGCAAAAATTATTTGTGGTTGAAAATTAGACACCCGCGGCAGTCGTTTAAGGGACTTTGACCCTATGCTTATTTGATGTAGGGAGTATGAAAGCACCTACTTGTGCAAATAAAGAAAGCGGCACTCTGTAGCACAAACACGCCGGATGCAAGG
>CACZJT010000197.1 GCA_902781565.1 uncultured Ruminococcus sp. | reverse complement strand
CTGGCGAGGATTCCTAAGGGCGAGGAGCCCTTAGGCAGGGGAGCGCGAAGCGCGTGGGGGCGGCGCCCCCGTTGCGCCGCAGGCGCAAAAAGCACACGTTCCGACAAGTCAAAGCGCACCCGAGAAACGCAAGACCGATAGTCCAAAGTTAAATCGGCGATTCAAAATAATCCGATAAGTAAGGGCAGAAACGACCAAATCAAGCCAACGTCCCGAGAACAGACCGTATCGCCGATTTAATTGCGCGAAAGAGCGTAAGCGATTTTCGTGCAACCCCAAACCTGCCGCAAGGCAGGCGGAAGCGTAACGAACCCGCAAAGCCGATACGGGCGAGGGTGTTCAGGGGTCGTATACACGCGCGTTCACGTGAGAGCACGGGCGAGGGAAACCTAAAGGTTTCTATGCTCGCCCCTACATGGGACAGTGTGAAACGGGTACGTTTGTATTAAATCGGCGATATCAAGTGCGAGTGCGAGGGGGGAGGGTCCACGCGCAAGCGTGCCCCGCGTAAGCGTGATGTCCGTACCCTCTCCCGTATCCGTATCCGTACCCTCTCCCGTAACCATATCTGTATCCGTATCTGTATCCGTATCCTTATCCGTATCCTTATCCTTATCCTTATCTGTTCGTTTTGTTCCCTTTTGTTCCCTTTTGTTCGTTTTGTTCAACAAAACAAGGGTGGAAAACCAATACATTAACATTATCAGCTTGTTTTCTTATCAAAACAAGCATTTGCTTGATTTGTTCCCTTTTGTTCGTTTTGTTCGTTTTGTTCGACAAAACAAGCATTAGCCCGATATGACAGCCGATTTGTGATAATTTTTTGAGAAATCCAAAAAGTGCTTGCAATCCCGAAAGAAATGTGGTATAATAATGGAGTATAGTATTTTTTATAATGTTTTTCGGGAAAGTATTGATGAATGGAAGCAAAAAGATCGAGCTATAAAAAGCTCTTTTCAAATACGCTGATAATCGCCTTCGGGTCGTTCAGCTCAAAACTGCTGATGCTCCTGCTGGTCAGCATTTATACACGCTACCTCTCCGAAGCGGAGCTGGGCGTGAACGACGTCATACAGCAGATCTCCAACTGGCTCCTGCCTGTAGTCACCATGCAGATATGCGAAGCCGTCATGCGCTTCGGGCTCGACAGACACACCGATAACGTCAGGGTCTTTACCGTCGGGAACGCCGTCTGCCTTGCGGGTTTCGCGGGGCTCGGGATCATACTGCCGATAGTGTCGATATCGGGGGTCGCGGATAAGTACCTCGGGAGCTATTCCCTGCTCATATATATCTACATCGTGGCGGCGTCACTACAGCTCGTTTACTCCTACTTCCTGAGGGCGATAGACAAGGTATGGCTCTTCGCCGTCAGCGCGATAGTCAATACGGTGCTTACCCTCGCGGGGACGGTGCTGTTCATCATCGTGATGAAGCTCGGCAACAACGGCTATCTCTACTCCATAATCGCCGCGAACCTCCTGAGCGTGCTGTTCATGTTCATCGCGGGGAAGCTCTGGAGATATATCGACTTTAAGCACTTCGACCGCGCACTGCTGAGGAAGATGTTCTCGTACAGCTTCCCCCTGATACCCGCACAGCTCATGTGGCTCGTGACGAACAGCTCCGATACATTCATGACCACCCACTACTTAGGCTACGAAGCGACGGGGATTCTCTCCCAGTCCTACAAGATAGCTAACGTGGTCGCTACCGTGTACATGATGTTCGGGCAGGCATGGAATATGTCGGCAGTCATGGAGGACGAATCGGAGGACAGGGACGAATTCTACGGCAACGTTTTCCACCTCAATCAGTGCCTTATGTATATACTCGTGGCGGGCTGTCTTTTGGTATGCACGCCCCTCACCCACCTCTGGATGGGCGAAAAACTCTGGGTCAGCGCAACTTACGCGCCCATACTCATCTACTCGACAGTGTTCTCCTGCTTCACGACCTTCATGGGGTCGATATACCTCGCCTCCAACCGAACGGGGCGCTCCCTTGTAACGAGCCTTATAGCGGGAGTGATAAATATATCCCTCAACGTGATACTCATACCGAACATCGGACTGTTCGGACCGCCCATAACCACCGTGGTGTCATACCTTGCGGTGTTCACGGTAAGGGCTTTCGATTCGCGGAAGATAGTGCCTTTCAAGCTGGGCGTGGGGAAGCTCATAAGCAACAATATCCTGCTGCTCATAATGACCTTCGCGGCGGTCGCCCTGCACACGAATGCGTCCCTCAAGAGGGCTTCAATGGTAACGCTGCCCGTCATGTTCATCATCGTGACCGTCTGCAACATCAAGCCCGTATGGGAAGCGGTCATGAAGATATGTCCCGCGAAGATACGCGGCATGATCGAACGGCTGGGGACGGTAAAGCTCGTTATACTCGCCGTACTTGCGGCGGGGTATGCGGGGGCGTGTCTGTTCCTGTGGCACTCTCTGCTGTGGATAACTCTCGGAGCAGTCTCGGCGGCGGTCATGGCTTACGGCATAACGACGGATAAGCGGGCATTCAGGCTCGGCGGCATGGCGGGGCTTTTCGCCGCAGTATGGGCTATGTGCGGCGTGTGGAACGCATTCACGGCGCTGCTGCTGCTCTCGGCGGTGGAATACCTGCGCAGACCCGATGACGCGGTGACGTTCATGGGTGCTATATGCCTTACGGGAACGCTGTGGGGCATAGGAGGAAAATGGCTCGGGCTGTTCGCGGGGGACATCATTCTTTTCATAGCGCTCATCGCGGGAATGAAGCGGTTCACAGCATGGCTCGAAAGGCTCATTATACGCGCCGAGGGGCGAAAAAAAGAAAGCGGCACAATAAGGTAATTCGGAATTAGGAATTCGGAATGCGGAATTGAAGGTGTCCGCCTGCGGCGGACGTTTATGCGGTCGCTTCGCTCCGCATGATTTAGAAAGTGTAAAATGACCGCAAGTAAAATAAAAAGAAGAAGCTCTCTGTAGCACAGACAGCGGGTCCAGCCGCGCGAGG
>CACZJT010000196.1 GCA_902781565.1 uncultured Ruminococcus sp. | reverse complement strand
AGCCGCGCGAGGCTGGCGAGGATTCCTAAGGGCGAGGAGCCCTTAGGCAGGGGAGCGCGAAGCGCTGGGGGCAGAGCCCCCGTTGCGCCGAAGGCGCAAAAAGCAAACGTCCCGACAGCACAAAGCGCCCCCAAGAACCGCAAGTCCGAAAGTTAAATCGGCGATATCAAAGAAAAGCCGATAAGTAAGGGCAGAAACGACCAAATCAAGCCAACGTCCCGAGAACAGACGTATCGCCGATTTAATTGTGCAATAGAGCGGAGCGATTATTGCACAACCCCCAAACCTGCCGCAAGGCAGGCAACAGACCCGCCGCAAGGCAGGCGAAAGCCGGTGTTTAGTGTTTAGTGTTTAGCGGTCAGCAGGCAAGAGCCGACCAAACCCGCAGATCCCGATATGTCATTGATATGTGATATAATAGATATAATATAAGATATACAATATAAAAGGAAAGGTAAAAAATGGCGAAAAAACCGACAAAGAAAGAACCCAAGCTCGATAAGAACAAGTTCCCCGACGCTTACATCGCGGGGGGCGGTACCGTCGTCGAGGAGGCTATAACCGATACCCTTGAAAAGAACTATATGCCCTACGCCATGAGCGTTATCGTGTCGAGAGCCTTCCCCGAGATCGACGGCTTCAAGCCCTCTCACCGCAAGATACTCTACACCATGTACAAAATGGGTCTGCTGACGGGGGCGCGTACAAAGTCCGCGAATATCGTCGGTCAGACCATGAAGCTCAACCCTCACGGCGACCAGGCTATCTACGAGACTATGGTGCGATTGGCACGCGGTAACGAAACGCTCCTGCACCCCTACGTTGACAGCAAGGGCAACTTCGGCAAAGCTTACTCGCGGGATATGTCCTTCGCGGCTTCCCGTTACACCGAAGCCAAGCTCGCGCCCATCTGCGAGGAGCTTTTTAACGACATCGACAAGGACACCGTTGATTTCGTCCCCAACTACGACAACGAGATGCTTGAGCCCACCCTCCTGCCCGCGGCTTTCCCCTCGATACTCGTGAACGCCAATGTGGGCATAGGCGTTTCAATGGCTTCGGCGGTCTGCTCCTTCAACCTCGAAGAGATATGCGAGACCACCATAGCCCTTATGAAAGACCCCGACCACGATATCCTCGACACCCTCAAAGGTCCCGATTTCTCGGGGGGCGGGTTCATGCTCTACGACGAAGATGTGCTGAACGAGGTATACCGCACGGGACGCGGCTCCATAAAGCTCCGCGCAAAATGGGAGTACGACAAGCCCAATAACGCCATAGTCGTCACCGAGATACCCGCCACCACCACCGTTGAGGTCATCATAGAAAAGATCATTGCGAACGTGAAGCTGGGCAAGCTCCGCGAGATATCGAACGTCCGCGACGATACCGACCTCTCGGGTCTTACCATAACCATAGACCTCAAAAAAGGCACAGACCCCGACAAGCTCATGCAGAAGCTGTTCAAACTCACTCCCCTGCAAGACGCCTACGCCTGCAATTTCAATATACTCGTACACGGCTACCCGAAGGTAATGGGCGTCAAGGAGATACTCGGGGAATGGATAAAGTTCCGCATAGACTGCGTTCGCCGCAGGACGAATTTCGACCTTGCGAAAAAGCGCGAAAAGCTGCACCTGCTCGAAGGTCTTGAAAAGATACTGCTCGACATCGACAAGGCGGTGAAGATAGTCCGCGAGACCGAGGAGGAAGCCGACGTCGTGCCTAACCTCATGATAGGCTTCGGCATAGACGAGGTACAGGCGGAATACGTGGCGGAGATACGCCTGCGCCACCTGAACCGCGAGTACATCTTAAAGCGCACCAAGGACATAGAGGAACTGAAAGCCGACATCGCGGCTCTCGAAGAGATAGCGGGGAGCGACAGGAAGATCAAGGGCGTTATCTCGAAAGAGCTCAAAGAGATCGTCAAAAAGTACGCCCAGCCCCGCAGGACGCAGTTCTTCTACGCTTCGGACATCGTGGAGATAGACGAGGAGGACGAGACCCCCGACTTCACCTGCTCGATATTCATGACGGAGAGCGGCTATTTCAAGAAGATACTCCCCAACAGCCTGAGAATGGCGAGCGAGCAGAAGCTAAAAGAGGGCGACCGCGTAACGCAGGAAATGGAGGTCTCGAACCGCTCCGACCTGCTGTTCTTCGCGACGGGGGGCAACTGCTACAAATCCAAGGTCTCGGCGTTCACCGAAACGAAGGCGAGCGCTATGGGCGACTTTATCCCCGCTAAGCTCGCATTCGACGAGGGGGAGAACGTCATTTCGGTGGTGAACACCACTGACTATTCGGGGTACATGATATTCGTATACGCGGGGGGCAAGGTCGCCAAGGTGCCGCTTTCGGCATACGAGACCAAGACCAACCGCAAGAAGATACTGAACGCCCTGAGCATAAAGGACAGGTGTGTTGCGGCGCTGTTCGTGGCGGAGAACGAGGAGATACTTCTGCGCTCATCGAACAACCGTGCGATGATATTCGACACGGCACTGCTTCTGCCGAAGACCACGAAGAACACCATAGGCGTATCGGTATTCACGCTCAAAGGCAAGGCGGAGGTGATCTCCGCGCAGATAATGACCGCCGAGGACGCGGAAGGGCTGAAAAAGTACCGCTGCAAGAGCGTACCCTCGACGGGCTCACCCGCGAAAGACCTCCCCGACCCGGGACAGCAGAGCCTTTGAGGGGAATTCGGAATGCGGAATTCGGAATGCGGAATTGAAGGTGTCCGCCTGCGGCGGACGTTTATGCGGACGCGGTTTCGCGAGCGAAACCGCTCCGCCGAAGCCGCAGGACGTCAGAACAAGTACGGAAAGTGGAAGATTACCGCAGGCAAAATAAAAACTATAAATGAGCAAAACCGTCAAATTGCACAACAATGTTGCGTATTATTAGTACTTTTAGGCTTAGAGCAAGTGCGTAGAGATGCATTTTCGTGTATTTTTTGTGCAGTTTAACAAAAATGCTCATTTATAGATAAAAAGAAGAAGCTCTCTGTAGCACAGA
>CACZJT010000195.1 GCA_902781565.1 uncultured Ruminococcus sp. | reverse complement strand
AAAAGCACACGAACCGCAAACACAAAGCGCCCCCGAGAAACGCAAGACCGAAAGTCCAAGTTAAATCGGCGATATCAAAGAAAAGCCGATAAGTAAGGGTAGAAACGTCCCGACCCGCACAAAGTACCGTGAACAGACGTATCGCCGATTTAATTGTGCAAAAGAGCGTAAGCGATTTTTGCACAACCCCAAACCTGCCGCAAGGCAGGCAAAGGCGCACCGCCTATGAGGTCGGGGCAAGCCCTGTACGAACATAGTTCGTACCCCCTACACCGAATAATTCGGGACGAATGGCGGGAGCTGCACCAACGCAGTTGTGCCGCCCCGCCCTACATCGGTTTGTGCAGTACGGTCAGCCCCATAAATTATAATTTTTCGTTAAATCACACCGCTTTGGTGATTGCAAATTTTTACAATATGTGTTAAAATGACATAAGGGATAGAAAGGAGCGATCGAAATGCCCGTAAATATCACCGAGATAAACGACATCGACCTTCCCGAGCTTGCGCCTTACCGTATCACCGCCGAAGTACAGCTCCTGCGATATTACGAGCCGAAAGAAGGTCTGTTCATTGCCGAGAGCCCGAAAGTCATCCGCCGCGCCCTCGACGCGGGATATGTCCCCGAATCTTTGCTCGCCGAGAAAAAATATATAACGGGTCAGGGGTCGGATATAATAGAGCGCTGCGAAAATGTTCCCGTCTATACCGCCGAAAGCGATGTGCTGACCGCCCTCACGGGCTATAAGATGACCCAGGGTATGCTCTGCGCTATGCGGAGAAAACCTCTGCCTCCCGCGAATAAGGTGCTTGACGGAGCTTCGAGGATAGCCGTGCTTGAGGACGTGATGAACCAGACCAACGTGGGGGCAGTGTTCCGTTCGGCGGCGGCACTGGGATTCGACGCGGTGCTGCTCACTCCCGCTTGCAGCGATCCCCTCTACCGCCGTTCCGTCCGCGTCAGCATGGGGACGGTCTTTCAGATACCCTGGACATACCTGCCCTGCGGGTCGCCCGAATACGTGGGATATCTGCGGGAACGCGGCTTTGCTTCGGCGGCTATGGCTCTGCGGGATAATACACTAAACGTTGACGATCCCCGCCTTTCGGCAGAGCCTAAGCTCGCGGTCATACTCGGCACAGAGGGCGAGGGGCTTCGGGATGAGACTATCTCAGCCTGCGAATATACCGTTAAGATACCCATGTATCACGGCGTCGATTCGCTCAACGTAGCGGCGGCTTCGGCGGTGGCGTTCTTTGCCCTCGGGAAAAAACCTACTTGACCTATGGATTTTTTCGTTAAAATGAATAAAAACAGAATATATGAAACACGGACAAGACAGCTATTGGAAGAAAATTTTGATAGTTTTCTGAAAAATGCAGAAAAGGGCTTTATTTTTTAGTATATTTGTATTATAATAAATATAACTGTATAATATTCTTGTATTCCGAAAGGGGCATTTCAAATGCTTACATTAGAACAGCTCAAAAGCAAAAAACATCTGCATTTTATAGGTATAGGCGGGTCGGGTATGTACCCCATCGCACAGATACTCCATTCGCAGGGCTATCATATCACAGGCTCGGACAACAACGAGACCGACACCCTCCGCGCGGTGCGGGAAATGGGCATAGAGGTCTTTCTCGGACAGCGGGCGGAGAACATCGGCGACGCCGATCTTATCGTATACACCGCCGCCGTTCTGGACGATAATCCCGAGCTTGTGGCAGCCCGTGCGAGCGGCGCGGAGGTCGTCGAGCGCGCGGATATGCTGGGACTTATCACAAGGCTTTTCGACAGCGCGGTATGCGTGACGGGAACTCACGGGAAGACCACCGCGACTTCCATGCTCACTCAGATATTCCTCGAAGCGGAGAAGGACATTTCCTGCGTGATAGGCGGGAAGCTCCCCGCGATAGGCGGGTCGGGGCGGTTCGGAAAGAGCGATATACTCGTCTGCGAAGCCTGCGAGTTCAAGGATCATTTCCTGAAGCTCAGCCCGAATACCTCGGTGATACTGAACGTTGATGCCGATCATCTCGATTACTTCGGCACTCTCGAAAACGTCATAGCCTCCTTCCGCAGGTTCGCGGAGATGACGACGGGTGCGCTGGTGGTCAACGGCGATGATGAGAACACGATGAAGGCGGTGGACGGGCTCGATAAGGAGCTTGTGACCTTCGGCTTCGGCAGCGGAAACGATTACTATGCGGAGATACTCGGCACGAGCGGCGTTACGACATCATTTGAGCTGCGCGAGCCCTCGGGGGAGGTGATCGCCTGCGAGATAAACGTCCCCGGCGCTCATAATGTGCTGAACGCGCTTGCGGCGACTGCCGCGGCAAGACAGTACGGAGTCGGCTTCGACAAGATAACGGAGGGGCTGAAAAAATTCGGCGGCGCGGTAAGGCGCTTCCAGCGGCTCGGCACGGTGAGGGGGATAACGGTAATTGACGACTACGCCCACCACCCGGCGGAGATAGCCATGACCCTCCGAGCCGCAAAGACCCTCGGTATAAACAGGCTCTGGGCGGTGTTCCAGCCCTTTACCTACTCCCGCACCGAGATACTCATGGACGATTTTGTAAAGGCTCTCTCGATAGCGGATAAGGTGGTGCTGACGGACATCATGGGAAGCCGCGAGAAGAACACTCACGGTATCTACACCGAACAGCTTGGCGAAAAGATAGAGGGCGCAGTCTGGTTCGATGCCCCCCATGAGGTCGTTGACAGGCAGACGGCAGAGCAGAAGGAATTTAACTTCGGACAGGTGACGGACTACATCGCCGCCCATGCCGAAGAAGGTGACATGGTGATAACAATGGGCTGTGGGGACGTCTACAAGGCAGCCAAAATGCTGATAGAAAAGCTCAAATGAAATTCGGAATGCTGAATTCGGAATTCGGAATTGAATGAGCCGCATAGCGGCATTTATGAGGTACGAACTTCGTTGGTACTCAAACCCTCTGCGCGCGTGAGAGGTAAGCAAGATCGTCGGCGCGCTGCGGAAAATGCGTGGGAGTTTACGACGAGCATTTTTCGCAGGCTCACAAGCGCCGACGAGGGGGCGGTA
>CACZJT010000194.1 GCA_902781565.1 uncultured Ruminococcus sp. | reverse complement strand
GCGGGTCCAGCCGCGCGAGGCTGGCGAGGATTCCTAAGGGCGAGGAGCCCTTAGGCAGGGGAGCGCGTAGCGCGTGGGGGCAGAGCCCCCGTTGCGCCGCAGGCGCAAAAAGCAAACGTCCCGACAGCACAAAGCCGACCGAGAAAAGCAAGTCCGAAAGACCCGAGTTAAATCGGCGATACAAAAAATCGTGCAGTAAGGGCAGAAACGTCACGCCCCGCACAAAGTACCGTGAACAAGATGTATCGCCGATTTAATTGTGCAAAAGAGCAAATGCGATTTTTGCACAACCCCAGACCTGCCGCAAGGCAGGCATAAGCCTACCGAACCCGCAGGTAATCACGGGCGAGGGTATTAACTTCGTTAATACTTGCTCGCCCCTACATTGTGCGTGCGTTACAGGAGGTCGGGGCACACGTCAAAGGGCGGGAGCTGCACCAACGCAGTTGTGCCGCCCCGCCCTACAGGTGGTGTGCCACACGGTCAGCCTTACAAATTATGCTCTGTCTCAATATTTGCTTCAAAAATATTTCAAAGCTATTGCATTTGTGAAAAAATTGTGGTATAATAACATTGATATACCATTGCCGAAAGGGGCGCTGTATCATGGCAAATAAAAAGAAAAGGTTCCGTATAGGTCTGCTTACGGCTACTATCACCGACCCTTTCAGTAATATGCTCGCCCGCGGCGCTATGAAAGCCGCCGAAAGACTTGACTGCGATCTGTTTATCTTCCCCGGGAAATATATCGGGCTCGATGACCTCTATGAACAGTTCGACGCTAAATATGAGTATCAGTATAACGTGCTGATAGATCACGCCGCACGCTCGGGACTCGATTATATGATAGCCGCCGTCGGAACTATCGCTTATGCAATGGGCAATGAAGACAAACTCAGGCTCCTTGAACGCTTCGGGGATATGCCGCTGCTTTCGGTAGCGTTTCAGACCGAGAAGTATGATTATCTTATCTACGATAATAAGAGCGGCGTTGCCGACGCCGTTGAATACCTTATCTCCGAGGGCAGGAAACGCATAGCTTTCATGGCGGGCGACCTCAAAAATATCGAGTGTATGCAGCGCTTTGAGGCTTACCGCGATACGCTCATAAAACACGGTCTGCGCTTCGATAAAAGCATTGTGAAAGAATGCGAGATCGCGGGAAAGATGATAGACGTAGTAAGAACGCTCTTGAAAACTCACCCCGATATCGACGGCGTGGCGTGCGTCAACGATATGATAGCCGAGACTGTCTGTACGGCGGTCAAGGAGATGGGAAAGCGCGTGGGTACCGATGTGGCAGTGGTGGGCTTCGATGATCTGCCCCTCGCCGCCGAGCTCGACCCGCCCTTGGCTTCCGTCCGAGCCGACGCCGCTCTGCTGGGCGAAAGAGCCGTCGAGAAAGCGTATAATTTCCTCGCGGGTATCCCCGATGACGAACATTACGTCCCGACCTCCTTCGTGCCGAGACAGTCTTGCAGCACTCTGGGAGAGCTTTTCGATTCCCCCGAGGTCATCTTTACGGGCAGCTATGAGGACGCCCTCGATAATATCCGCACCTACCTGAAAGGTCACAGCGAATACACAACCGCACAGCGGGAGAGGATATTCTTTATCTTCAAACGCCTGCTCACCTTCATAAAGGACGAGTTCATCGAGCGTATGCCCGACCGCTTCTCTATAGCGCGGGCGCTGGAGATAGCCGATGAGCTTTTCGGGAGCGACTGCGTTTCAGCCGATATGCTCATACGCAGCTATACCGTCATTGACGGCGCCTTCAAATGGGCGAACGAGCGCTGCGATAAGAGGTGGCGGGAGCCGCTCCGCAGGCTGTACGAGAGCTTCTACAGGCGCATAAGCAGCGAGCTTGCAAAGCAGTACCGCGCCTTGCAGGACAACAATCTGGAAAGAAGCCATGTGAATAACGTCTTTATCCGCGATACCCTTATGTTCCACAGGAATATCCGCGACGCTTATAAAAACTGCATGAAGCGCCTTACGGACGTGGGGGCTGATACGGGGTATCTTTACATACTTGAAAAGTCCGTGCCCTATCATTCGGGAGAGCGCTTCCTGCCCGATGACTGGCAGTTCAAGGCGTATTTCTACGGCAAAGACCTTTTCTCCGTCCCCGAGAATGAGCAGCGGGTCACTCCCACGGAGCTGTTCTCGCATAAGTACCTCCCCACGGACAGGAGATATACCCTCATCGCCGCCGACCTTTTCTCCAATGAGTATCAGTACGGCATGGCGCTTCTCGAACCCCGTTCGGAGCAGTTCCTCGAAGAGCTGGAGCTCGTGGTCTATCAGATAAGCTCCGCGGTGAGGACTATAGAGCTCCTCATGCAGCAGGAGGATATGCTCACCGAGCTGCACAGCAGGAGCCTTGCACTCGACAACCTGAGCAAGACCGATGAGCTTACGGGGCTCAACAACCGCCGCGGCTTCTACGTGGCTGCCGAGAAGCTCGCCGAGGAGCATAAGGGCAGCGAGCTCATCGTCTGCTATGCGGATATGGATAACTTGAAGCTCGTAAATGACAGGTTCGGGCATAACGAGGGGGACTACTCCATAAAGCTGCTGGCGGAGTGTATGCGCTACGCTTTCGGAGAGAGCGCCGTTATCGGGCGCATGGGCGGCGACGAGTACGCCGCAGTCGTGCTTCGCGAGAAGTGCGGCACTCCCGAGGAGATACGCCGCCGCAAGGAGGGCTTCCTTGCCGCGGCTGCCGAGCGGGACAAAAAGCCTTTCCGCGTGGGGATATCCCTCGGTATCTGCGAGTGCGTGTCCACCGACAGCTACGACCTCCGCGCCGTGATCGACAAGGCGGACGGTCTTCTCTACATGGAGAAGATCAAGCGCAAAAAGGAGATCTGAAAACTATAAATGAGTATTTTCGTCAAAAAGCACAAATAGTGGTCAGTGTAATGTACCGGAATCGCGCGTTAGCGTAATGGTTTCCAAAGGGGTCTCCCCTTTGGTGGGGTATGGGGCAAAGCCCCATTAAAAATCAAGCCGCGCAAAGTCAAAATAAACAAGTCTGCACTAAGTTCGCGCGGCTTGTGCTTCCTTTGCGCGATGTGAGCGGCAGCGAACGAGCATACTT
>CACZJT010000193.1 GCA_902781565.1 uncultured Ruminococcus sp. | reverse complement strand
ACGGGCGAGGGTATTAACTTCGTTAATACGAGAAACCTTTAGGTTTCCCTCGCCCCTACATTGGGCGTGCGTTATAGGAGGTCGGGGCAAGCCCCGACCCTACACCGAATCATGCAGGTCGAACGGCGCGAATGGCGGGAGCTGCACCAACGCAGTTGTGCCGCCCCGCCCTACACCAAATAGTGCAACGCGGTCAGCCTTACAAATTATGATTTGTTTATTTGTACGAAAATCAATTATCGTAATTATTGATAGTTTATAAAATTTGTATGGGCGCTTGAATTTCTGATGGTAATATGTTATAATATATACATAATTTTGCATAATTCGGGAGGTGTGCTATTATGGATAAACGAATGACCGCGGAGGAGCTCGTCGGCAGACTGGACGAGGCTCTCGAAAAGGGTCATATCTTCGCTCTGTATCAGCCCAAAATGAATCACTCTACGGGGCGTATGATAGGCGCGGAGGCGCTCATGCGCTGGCGCGACCCCGAGTTCGGTATGCAGTACCCCTCGGATTTTATCCCCGTCCTCGAAAACAACGGACTTATCAGCCGAGCCGATCTCCGTATCTTCGAGAACGTCTGTAGGTTCCAGCGCCGATGCCTCGACAGCGGCGTTTCGGCTGTGCCCGTGTCCTTCAATATGTCAAGGTATGATATCTGCGAGACCGATTACGTTGAAAGGCTCGAAGAGATCCGCAGGCGCTTCGATATCCCCGTTAAACTGCTCCACGTAGAGATCACCGAATCTTCCGCCATAGGCGGCATGGAGTTGGTCACGAACGTGCTCGAAAAGCTCCACGGATACGGCTATATCGTCGAAATGGACGACTTCGGGAGCGGGTACTCATCGCTCAACGTCCTCAAAGACTTAAACGTTGACTTTATCAAGCTGGATATGCGCTTCATGAGCGGGACTATCGGCGGCAGGGGCGGCGCGATAATCAGCGCGGTGGTGCAGATGACAAAGTGGCTCGATACCCCCGTTATCGCCGAGGGAGTGGAAACTCTCGCTCAGGCGGATTACATGAAGAGCATAGGTTGCAGATACGTTCAGGGCTACCTCTACTCAAAGCCCATCTCCGAGGACGATTTCTTTGAGAAGCTGAAAGAAACGGGATTCGAGCCCGTCGCGCCCGCCATAGAAATGGTGTCGAAAATGGACGCGGTCAAGTTCTGGGACCCCAACTCCCTCGAAACGCTGATATTCAACAGCTACGTGGGGGGCGCCGCCATATTCACCTACCGCGGCGAAAGTATCGAGATACTCAGAGTAAACAAGAAATACCTCAAAGAACTGGGCATGAATATGACCGAGAGGGAGATACTCGTTTCCGACCCCCTTGAAGTATTCGATCAGGCAAACCGACAGCTTTACCTTGCCACTCTCGAACGGGCGATAGCTTCGGGGGAGGAGGAGAGCTGCGAGACCTGGCGGACGATCTGCTCGAAGATATGCGGCGAGGACAAGATATGTATACGCAGTTTCATAAGGCTCATCGGCAAGACGGAAGATCAGGCGATATTCTACGCGATGGTGCAGAACGTCACCAAAGAAAAACAAAAGTTCAGCGAGCTTTACGACAGCGAGCGGAAGTTCTTCATTGCGGCGGAGCATACCAATTCTTTCGCGTGGGAGGTAGACCTTTCGACGATGGTGATGCGCCCGTGTTACCGCTGTATGCGCGACCTGAACATACCACCGATCGTGAGGAACTATCCCGAGCCGATGATAGAATCGGGGCTTTTCCCGCCCGACTATGCGGACTATTACCGCGGCTGGATGCAGCAGCTGAAAGACGGCGTAGGGGAGCTTGAAGCGGTGATACCGCTGACGGTGGGGAGGGTACCCTTCCGTGTGAAGTACACCACGGAGTTCGACGAGAACGGAAAGCCGCTGAAAGCCTACGGTTCGGCGGCAATGGTCATGGAGGATAACGAGCCCGCAGACCCGAAAGGGTAATTTGTAATGCGTAATTTAAGGTGTCGCTTCGCTCCGTATGAAACAGGCAGAACGAAAAGTGAAAAATGACCGCAAGCACAAATAAAGAAAGAGGCACTCTGTAGCACAAACACGCCGGATGCAAGGGGCGGCGTTAGCCCCTTGCCGAGGTCGCGGCGTTAGCCCCTTGCCGAGGTCAAGGGCGAGGAGCCCTTGCAGGGGAGCGCGAAGCGCGTGGGGGCGGCGCCCCCGTTGCGCCGCAGGCGCAAAAAACACACGAACCGATAACACAAAGCGTTCCCAAGAAACGCAAGTCCGAAAGTTAAATCGGCGATACCAAAGCAAAGCCTATAAGTAAGGGCAGAAGCGCCCCGCCCCGCACAAAGTCCCGTGAACAGACGTATCGCCGATTTAATTGTGCAATAGAGCGAAGCGATTATTGCACAACCCCCAAACCCGCCGCAAGGCGGGCAAAAACGCACCATAAAGCCAAGCGCACATATATCCGAGGTCGGGACAAGCCCCGACCCTACAGTGTAAAATAAAAACAGAAAAACACAAAAAGGAGAAGTGACCGAAATGGGAAAAGTCGTAATAATGGATCACCCGCTGATAAAGCATAAGCTCTCGATCATGAGGGACGAACGGACGGGGACAAGGGATTTCAGAGTGCTGGTGGAGGAGATCGCCATGCTCATGTGCTACGAAGCGCTGCGCGACCTGCCTACAGAGCTCGTGAAGATCAAGACCCCCATCACCGAAGCGGAGCTTCCCATGCTCACGGGCAAGAAACTCGCCGTCGTGCCGATACTCCGCGCGGGTCTCGGAATGACGGACGGCATATTAGCACTCGTGCCCTCCGCAAAGGTGGGACATATCGGGCTCTGCCGCGATGAGGTCACTCGCGAACCCCACGAATACTTCTGCAAGCTCCCCGAGAACATGGACGAACGCCTTGTTATCCTGCCCGACCCCATGCTCGCCACGGGCGGCTCGGCTATAATGGCGGTGGACGCTATCAAGGCTCACGGGTGCAGGCAGATAAAGTTCATGTGCCTTATCGCCGCTCCCGAGGGACTTGAAGCCCTCAAAAAGGCTCACCCCGATATCGACATCTACATCGGCAACCTCGATGACGGGCTCAATGAGGACGCTTACATAGTCCCCGGTCTCGGCGACGCGGGCGACAGGATATTCGGCACTAAGTAGGAGGACGGGCTTATGATACTTACAGACGGCAACGAATATAAACAGGGCATAAGCCGCATACTTATCACCGAGGAGGAGATCAGACAGGCGATCGCCAAGGCGGGCGTCGAGATAGACCACGAGTACGCGGGAAAGCCGCTCCTGCTCGTGAGCGTGCTCAAAGGCGCGTTCGTGTTCCTCGCCGACCTCTGCCGCGCTGTCACTATCCCCTGTGAGATAGGCTTCATGGCGGCGGAGAGCTACTTTGAGGGCACTTCCTCCTCGGGGACGGTGAGCATTTCCTACGACTTGAAGCAGGACATCAGCAAGTACCACGTTCTGATAATCGAGGACATTATCGACACGGGGCGGACGCTCGCTATAATCTACGATATGCTCAAAGCGCGTGAGCCGCTCTCGCTCAAAGTGCTGACCCTGCTGGACAAGCCCGACAGACGGCTCGTGGAGTTCAAGGCGGACAGGTCGCTTTTCACGATACCCGATCATTTCGTTATCGGCTACGGACTGGACTGCGGGGAGTATTACCGCAATCTGCCCTTTATCGCCGAATACAACGCGGGAACAGGGGATTAAGCAATTCTCGAAAAGCTGTTCAAGCTCAAAGAAAACAATACCAATGTCAAGACCGAGGTCATGGCGGGCGTCACCACGTTCATGACTATGGCGTACATACTCGCGGTGAACCCGAGCATACTTTCGGCGGCGGGAATGGACAGCACAGCGGTGCTGATCGCCACCTGTCTTGCTTCGTTCGTGGGGACTATGTGCATGGCGTCATGGCGAACCTGCCCTTTGCGCTCTCGGCGGGAATGGGGCTAAACGCATTCTTCGCCTTCACGGTCTGCGGGGTGAACGGCTACTCGTGGCAGACGGCGCTCCTTGCGGTATTCATCGAGGGCGTGTTATTCATTATCCTCTCCCTCACTAAGGTAAGAGAAGCTATATTCAACTGCATACCCCTCACGCTGAAGCAGGCTGTCTCGGTGGGCATAGGGATATTCATAGCCTTTATCGGTCTGCAAAACGTGGGATTTCCGTAAGCGGCGCATCGCTTGTACAGTTGGTGGATTTCCGTTCGGACTTTAGCACAAGCGGCATATGGGCTCTGCTCGCGCTGACAGGCACGCTTTTGACTGCGGTCATGTACATAAGGAAAGTCCCGGGCGCTATACTGATAGGCATGGCTGCCACATGGGTGCCGGGCATCGTCTGCCAGCTCACGGGGCTGTACACCGTTGACATAGAGAAAGGCTATTTGTCGCTGATACCGACCTTATCGGTGACGGATTTCTCGGCATTCGGAAAGACCTTCGGTCAGTGTTTCAATGCCGACCTCGGTGACAAGGGGATACTGAATTTTGCGGTGGTAGTCTTCTCGTTCCTGTTCGTCGATCTGTTCGATACTTTGGGGTCGCTGATAGGCGTAACCTCAAAGGCGGGAATGCTCGATGAGGAGGGCAGGCTTCCGCAGATAAGACCCGCGCTCCTGAGCGACGCCGCAGCAACTACAGTCGGCGCGGTGTTCGGCACCTCGACTGTTTCGACCTTCGTGGAATCCGCTGCGGGCGTCGGTGCGGGGGGAAGAACGGGGCTCACGGCGGCTGTGACGGCGGTGCTGTTCCTGTTCTCGACGCTGTTAGCGCCGATATTCACGGCGATACCCTCATTCGCGACCGCTCCCGCGCTCATCATGGTGGGATTTCTTATGTTCACGGGCATAACGAACATAGGCTTTGCGGACGAAAAGAATTACACGGAGACGATACCTGCGTACATCTGCATAGTCTCCATGCCGCTGTTCTACAGCATTTCCGACGGCATATCATTCGGCGTTATAAGCTATGTACTGATAAACCTGCTCTGCGGCAAGCGGGAGAAGATAAACCCGATAATGTATGTTCTTACGGTGCTGTTCGTGTTGAAATATGTATTTTTATAAGTCCCGTTTTACTTTTATGTTGTTTAAATAAATCATAATTTGTGGGGCTAAAAGACAACCAACACGGAGATACTGCGTTAGCAAAAAAGCGCCTCCGGGCGCGCTAGCCCGGCAGGGTATGGGGCAGCGCCCCATTTTAATCAAACCGCGCGAAGAGCAAAAGACCCTTAAA
>CACZJT010000192.1 GCA_902781565.1 uncultured Ruminococcus sp. | reverse complement strand
GCTTTCTGAGTTCATATAGTTTATTGTTAAAGTCCATGATAGTCTCTCCTTTCATGAAACTATTTATACAGAATATTGTAAAGTGCGTAATTACGTTGTATTTGTCGGTATCTTTAACTTAGGGAGTCCCCGACCTCCCATTTGGAGACAGTCTGTCTTGATACGTTAAGACGGTTCGCAAGCTCCTCCTGCGAAAAGCCTTTCTGCTTGCGAAGTTCATACAGCTTGTTGTTGAATTCCATTTCAGCCGACCTTCCTTTCTTTTGTAATACCGATCACAGCCGCAAAAGCCGTAATGACAGCGGCGGTTATGATACTTGATTCTATCCCGTACTTTCCGCCGTTCAGCAGGCTTTCGCCCGCCGCCCTCATGTTGATGAGGGAAACGGATATCTCGTCCATGCCGCTCAGATCGAGCCCGAGTATGCAGTAAAGCCCGAAATTCCATATCGAATGAAGTCCGCAGGCTGCCCATATGCTCCCCGTGCGTACCGTAAGGAACGTGAACAGGCAGGATATCGAGATAAGACAAAGTATGCCCGTCAGGACGTATTTTGGTTCGCCCTCGGTTAATGCTCCGAGGTGCGGACAGGTGAACACGAGTGTGTTCGCGGCTAAGGCGGCGGGGAAGGGAACTTTGTCCCCGAGCGAGCGGAGCATCAGCCCCCTGCAAAGAATTTCCTCATACGCGCCCTGAATGACGAAGCCGAAGAAGAACATCACGAGCATGGGTATATCGGGCTTTTCGGGGAAGCCCGCAAACTTTATCGAACCCGTAAGCGTGACAGCGCCGACGCAAGCCGCAAGCAGAGCCGCCCCGAGAGCCGCACCTTTGAACCAGCCGCCGATGTTTTTCGTGATACCCATTTCGCGGAGCCTGCGCTTCTCAATGTGTCTCCAATAAAACAGCACCGCCGCTATGGGTATGATGTACCCGTAATACTGTATCAGCGTGCTTTCGGTGAAACCGAACATCTCGCCCCTGAATACGTTTTTCCCGCAGGCGAAATGCAAGCCGATGACCGCGCCCTCTCCGAGCAGAAGCCCCGCCCAATAGCACAGCCCGAATGCGAGCAGTTTCTTGATGACGAACAGCGCCTTGGGCATTTCCGTCCTGTTGTTGAGGGGACTTATGTTCTTTAAGAACACCCTTGTCCCGACGAAAACGCTCTTTCCGTAAACTATGCCTTTATCCATCTTCTATCCCTCCGTTTTTGGTATCGCGGACTGTTTTCCGATGTATAAAGCATAACATTTTTAGGGCGGGAAGTCTACCTGCCGCGCTTGGAAATGTGTCAACGGGGGCTGACATTTCCGTTAAAAGCCGTTGCGGAGCCGTATTTTCGGGCAAAAAACGCCCTCCCGATGATAATTATACATCATATCGGGAGGGTTGTCAAATCGGAAGAGCTTGTGATACTAATTCCTAAAAGGTTAGTAGACAAAGATCGGTGCTGACGGCTCAGCAATCAAGGAAAGCGACCGCAGTTGTGGGTACAAGCACAGCTTGTACAGCGCCCTGCAAGGGAGCTTGACGACGAGTGATGAGCCGTCAGTGCCGAGATTTGTCTGCTGTTCTTTTAGGGATTAGTATGAATCATTCGAGCTGTTCGCGCAGAGCCGCCAGCAGCTTTTTCTCGCGGCGGGAGACCTGCACCTGCGTCATACCGAGGGCGGCGGCTGTCTCGACCTGCGTCTTGTCGCGGTAGTAGCGCAGGGTCAGGAGCATACGGTCGCGCTCCTCAAGTCCCGCGAGAGCCTTCGAGAGCGCGAGCTCGTCCAGTATCTGTCCGTCGGAGGAGGGGACGGGGACATCGGCTTCGTCTATGCCGTCCTCGGTCTGTATCGTTAGACTGACGGGAGGTCTGCCCGCGGAGATGGCTTCTACCACCGCTTCCTCCGACTCGCCGCTCATGGCTGAAAGCTCGCGGACGGTGGGCTCGCGCCCGTTCTCCGCCATGAAGCTGTCCCTGAGCCGCGTGAGTTTCAGATACAGTTCCTTGACGCTTCGGCTGACCCGAAGCGACCCGCCGTCGCGGAAGAGCCGTTTTATCTCCCCGAGAATGACGGGGACGGCGTAGGTCGAGAACCGCACACCTCGGGTATCGTCAAAGGCGCGGGCGGCTTTCATCAGCCCGATACAGCCCGCCCCGCACAAGTCCTCGTACTCTATTCCCTTTCCTCGGAAGCGGTTAGCGCACAGATGTACCAGTCCGAGATTTTCTTCCGCTCTTGTCTGAAATTCCGTTTTCAAGGCTCTCATCGGCAGTCCTTTCCTTCAGGGTCTTTTCCATGACAAGGGAGGTACCTTTCCCCGGGGAGCTTCTTACCCGCAGGCGGTCGGTGAAGCTCTCCATGACCGAAAAGCCCAGACCCGCGCGTTCCTCCTCGGGGGCGGTTGTAAAGAGCGGCTGCATAGCCTGCTCGATATCGACGATACCGCAGCCCTTGTCGCGTATCTTTATGTACACCCTGCGGTCGGAGTAGAGCCGCATTTGAAGCGACACGACCCCGCCGCTCCTGCCGCGGTAGCCGTGGACTATGCAGTTAGTGACAGCCTCGGAGACAGCGGTCTTTACCTCGGCGAGCTCGCTCACGAAGGGGTCGAGCTGGGACAGGAAGGACGACACGCAGGCGCGTGCGAAGGCTTCGTTTTCCCCGACGGCGAGGAAGGAGAGCTTCATCTCGTTTATGCACTTTTTCACAGTCTGACACCTCCCTCGCTGACGATGGGGCAGAGCTTGTCTATGCCCGAGAGCTTCAAAACTTTTAGTATATAAGCGGGAGGTGAAGCGACCCTGCATTTTCCGCCGAGTTCGGTCATGAGTTTATGGCGACCCATAACGAGACCAATGCCCGAGCTGTCCATGAACGTAACGTCCGAGAAATCGAGAGTGAGCGTATCGACGGCGTTCATGCGGACAATGCGGTCGATCTCTCCGCGCAGACCCGCCGCCGTAAAGTGGTCGATATCCCCCGACAGCCTAACGGTAAGAGCCGAGCCGTCAAGTTCGGTATCTATCATATTATTTCCTCCAATCATAAAATCATAATTTGTGGGGCTATCGCAAAGAGCGGCGCGACGCTGGCGAGGATTCCTAAGGGCGAGGAGCCCTTAGGCAGGGGAGCGCGAAGCGCTGGGGGCGGCGCCCCCGTTGCGCCGAAGGCGCAAGAAACACGCGAACCGACAACACAAATCCCCGCCAAGAACCGCACACGAACCGACCGCTTAAATCGGCGATATCAATTAAAAACGTTCAGTAAGGGCAGAAACGTCCCGCCCCGCACAAAGTAACGTGAACCGCAGTCGTATCGCCGATTTGATTTCACGAAACAGCGAAGCGTATTTCGTGAAACCCCAGACCCGCCGTCAGGCGGGCAAAACGCCCCATGACCCGATAACGTCCCCGCCCGCCTTGCGGCGGGTCTGGGGGTTGCACGAAAATCGCTTACGCTCTTTCGCGCAATTAAATCGGCGATACGTCTGTTCACGTTACTTTGTGCGGGGCGGTTCGTTTGACCCTTACTTATCGGATTATTTTGAATCGCCGATTTAACTTTGGACTATCGGTCTTGCGTTTCTCGGGTGATTTTTGTATTTGCGGTTCGCGTGTTTTTTGCGCCTGCGGCGCAACGGGGGCTCTGCCCCCACGCGCTTCGCGCTCCCCTGCCTAAGGGCTCCTCGCCCTTAGGAATCCTCGCCAGCGTCGCGCCGCTGGACCCGCTGTCTGTGCTACAGAGTG
>CACZJT010000191.1 GCA_902781565.1 uncultured Ruminococcus sp. | reverse complement strand
CGCGCAAAGTCAAAATAAACAAGTCTGCACTAAGTTCGCGCGGCTTGTGCTTCCTTTGCGCGATGTGAGCGGCAGCGAACGAGCATACTTTTGAAGCGGAGACAGCAAAACGTCCCGAAGCGGGTGTCATGAGCATTCGACCCTGAAAGCTGTCATGATGTCACGATAGCTCATTTTGTGCAGTATGTCAAAAATGCTCATTTACAGGAAATAAAATAAAAGAGAGAACACCGACATGATATATTCACTTAACGGAAAACTGATACACACCGAGGCGGGGCTTGCGGTCGTCGAATGCGGCGGCGTGGGCTACGCCTGCAAGACCACCTTCACCACCCTGCAAGCCATAGCGGGAAAAGAGAACGTTTTCCTCTACACCTACATGAGCGTGCGGGAGGACGCCGTGGAGCTTTTCGGCTTTGCGGAAAAGGAGGAGCTTAAATGCTTCAAGCTGCTCATTTCCGTCAACGGCGTGGGACCCAAGGCGGCGCTTTCGATACTCTCGGGCATGAACACTCAGCAGTTCGCCCTGTTTGTTGCGACCTCGGATCCGAAGGCGCTCACTAAGGTCAAGGGAATAGGCGCAAAGACGGCGCAGAGGATAATCTTAGAGCTGAAAGACAAGCTGGCGGGCGAAACGATATCCGTCCGCGGTCAGACTGGCGCGGCGGCTCCCGTGAACGCCGCAGGGGCTAATATCTCCGAGGCGGTCACGGCGCTCGAAGTGCTGGGCTACACGGAGGGCGAAGCGCTCTCTGTGCTCGGCAAGCTCGACCCCTCGCTCCCCGTGGAGGAGCTTATCAAAAAGGCTCTCATCGGGCTGGCGCGAATGTAGGTCGGTAAGGTATCGTCTTTAATAAACACATAATGCAGGGGCGCACCCCGAACTAAAAGAATAACGGAAAACAACAGAACCAAAATGAAAACTAAGTCAGGAAAGAAAAAAGTCATCGTCATTGTGCTGATAATACTGCTCCTGCTCAACATCGCGGACGCCGTGTTATCGGTCGTCATCTATGAACAAAATTTCGGCAAACGGTTCACCACCACCGATTTCGTCACCCATGTTGAGGACTTCGAGGGGCTTTCGGCAGAGCGGCACGAGTTCACCTCCGACAAGGGGCAGACCCTTGTGGGGTACATCTACAGCCGTCCCGCCGATACTGCGGAGCCAAAGGGCGTGGTGGTCATCGCTCACGGGCTGGGCGCGGGGCATATTCATTACCTCAGCGCCGCGAACCGCTTTGCGGAGAACGGCTACCTCGTGTTCGCCTACGACGCTACGGGCAACGATGAGAGCGAGGGCGACGGTGTGGGAGGGCTCCCGCAGGGGATCATAGACCTCGACCATGCCATATCCTGCGCCGAGGAGCTTTATCCCGAATTGCCCGTGGTGCTTTTCGGTCACAGCTGGGGCGGGTACAGCGTCATGAGCGTGCTGAAATATCACCCCGAGGTCAAAGCCGCCGCAGAGTGTTCGGGCTTCGTCAGCTCATCGGATATGTTTGAATCCGAGGGCAAAAAGCAGGCGGGTATCGCGATATACGCCATGCTCCCCTATGTGAAGCTCTACGACCGCATAAAATTCGGCAAGTATGCGGCAAACGGCGCTCTTGAAGGGCTTGCGGCAAGCGATACGCCCGTCATGGTCATACACAGCGCCGATGATGAGACGGTCCCCATAACCTGCGGGTATGACAAGATATACGAAAAGTACGGCAGCGACCCGCGCTTTGAGTTCATACGCCTTGAAGATGCGGGGCACAACCGCGTTTACGAGGACAAAGACGCAAGAGAAGCTCTCAACGTCAAATTCAGGGAGTGGCTCGACACCCTCGGCTACGATTACGAAGCCGAGGAAAACGCCGAACGCCTGAACGCCGACAAGGACTACTACATGAACAGCGTCATGGACAAGGACGAATGGAACGATACGCTGAACGATGAGCTTTTCGGGCGCATAACGGCGTTATACGACAGGAGCATCGGCGGCGGGGAATGAACCTTGCAGACCGCATAATTGGAGAATAAGATGATCGAACAAAGCGAAATAGAATTTGAGCGGCTGGTGTCGCCCGTTCAGCAGACTCCCGACACCACCGATGATTTTGAAGTCACCGTCCGCCCCAAGACCCTCGATGAATACATCGGTCAGGAAGCGGTCAAGGACAACATAAAGATATGCATAGAAGCCGCGAAGCAGAGGGGGGACGCCCTCGACCACGTACTGCTGTACGGTCCTCCCGGGCTGGGCAAGACCACGCTCTCGAAGATAATCGCTCACGAAATGGGCGTAGATATCCGCGAGACCTCGGGACCCGCGATAGAGAAGCCCGGCGACCTCGCCGCGATACTCACGAACCTCAAAAAGGGCGACGTGCTGTTCATCGACGAGATACACAGGCTTTCGCGGCAGGTGGAGGAGATACTTTACCCCGCGCTGGAGGACTACGCCCTCGACATCATCATGGGCAAGGGTCCCGCGGCGAGGTCGATACGCATAGAGCTTGAAAAATTCACCCTTGTGGGGGCGACCACCCGTTCGGGGCAGTTATCGGCGCCGCTCCGTGACCGATTCGGCATAATCGAGCGGCTGGAGCTTTACAAGCCCGAGCAGCTCACGAACATCATACAGCGTTCGGCGGTGATACTGGGCGTACCCTGTGACAGCGAGGGCGCACTGGAGCTGGCTTCCCGTTCGCGGGGAACGCCGCGTATTGCCAACCGTCTGCTTCGCCGTGCGAGGGATTATGCTCAGGTAGTCGGCAACGGCAGAGTGACGAAAGAGATCGCGGATTTCACCCTCGGGAAGCTACAGATAGACAGTCTGGGGCTCGACAAGCTGGACAGGCGAATGCTCAAAATGATGATAGAGGGCTACAACGGGGGACCCGTAGGATTGCAGACCTTAGCTTCGGCGATAGGCGAGGAAGCCGTGACCTTAGAGGACGTCTGCGAGCCGTATCTCATGCAGCTGGGATTCATTGCAAAGACCCCGCGAGGGAGAGTAGCGACACAGCTTGCATACGATCATCTGGGAGTATTAAGGGACGGGCAGACGCATTTGTAATTCGGAATTAGGAATTAGGAATTCGGAATTGAAGGTATCGCCTTCGGCGATGTTTATGCGGACGCTTCGCTCCGCATGATTTAGAAAGTGTAAAATGACCGCAAGCACAAATAAAGAAAGCGGCACTCTGTAGCACAAACACGCCGGATGCAAGGGGCGGCGTTAGCCCCTTGCCGAGGTC
>CACZJT010000190.1 GCA_902781565.1 uncultured Ruminococcus sp. | reverse complement strand
AGGGCTCCTCGCCCTTAGGAATCCTCGCCAGCGTCGCGCCGCTGGACCCGCGATATGTCGTTATCACAACTTTGCGATAAACCCACAAATTATGATTTTTTATCTTATTTGCTCTCCGCTTCGTACATTCCCGCCGCTTTCAGCATCTCGGGCAGGTCGAACAACGATATGCCGTCCTCCTCCGCCCTTACACAGATCATCGGGGTACTCTCCGTCGCAAGCTCCCACGGGGTCAAAAGGCTTTCCGTGCGCTCCATGCCGTACCTCGCAAAGAGCTTCCTTGCCTTGCTCATTCGTTCCGCATTCGGACAGTATATGCTCATCACTTTGCAGAGCTTCACATATATCTCGTCGCCGCTCTCGTTGCCGCCGAATCCGAAACGACATACCCCGTCCCCAACAAGCAGTGAACCGTATTCCTTGATGAGGGTCTTTATAACGGGACGGGTGCAGTTGTCAAGGTAGTACAGCCTGTAGTCCTCGCTCTCCGCACTGCCGCTCTCGGGAAGCTCCAGAAAAAAGAATATCGGCTCGGGGATAAGCGCTGTGTAGTCGGTCAGAAAGTCCGCTAACCTGTCCGCGGAGATAAGCGCTTCAAAGCCGCCCTCCTGCTCCTCGTAGGCGTTTTTCAGCCCCTCTGTATTCGGCAGGTCTATCCCGCAGGGAAGCATGAAGCTCTCCCCGCCGCCGCTGCTCTGTTTCATAAAAATTACCTCCCGATATCAGTTGGCAAGCCATATCCTCTCGATAATTTCCCAAAGAAGATAGCCGAAGTATATCAGCACGAAAATGTTCGTGTACGTTCCCATGCGGCGCTTTTTCGCCGAAAGCGCATGATCGGGCTCGGTCATTTTCGTTTCGTATATCAGCTCCGTGATAAGCACGATCACGCCGTAGAACCCGAAAAACAGCGCACATATATTGATGACCCTGTTTATCAGATCGGTATTGCTCCACCCGAGGGCGCTCCCGTAATCGCTGATACTGGCGCTGATGTTATTCAGAATGTGTATCACTATAGTCGGCGCTATGCTGTTATACTTTACGGCGACCAGCGCATAGACCACCCCGCCCAGCGCCGCGGTTATCGCCTGCTCGATGTTGCCGTGCATGAGCCCGAAGATCAGCGCCGAGAACACCACGGCTGTGAGCTTTCCGAAGGGCGCAAGCAGCTTTATAACGAGCCCTCTGTAGATGAACTCCTCACATACGGGTCCCAGCAGGCACACATACACGAATTGTATGATAAGCTCATATCTCGTCGGCGAATGCATGGAAAAATCACTCACGGGGACGTTTATCCCCTGACTGGTCAGCGAATTGACTATCGCCGTCACGATCACTCCGCCGATCAGATTGAGTGTCAGCGTTGCGGGGAAAAACTTCACGCCGTCGAGCGCGAAGCCCCTGTACGGCTTCACGATGTCGGTGAGCTTTATCTTCATGATGAACTGACCGACTATGAATATCCCCAGCGTGGACAATATCACTATGACAACGCTCCCCGTCATGAGGAACGCTGTGCTTTGTATCTCCTCGGAGCGCTCGTCGGCGAGGTAATTCTGCACCGCGTATATGTCAAGCGAGAATTTTCCCGTATATTTCACGTAAGCCGCTATCCAGAACACCCTCGCGTTTATCGTTCTGAGCAGGTTATAAAGCAGCAGGAGCCCCGCAAGGAACGAAGCATTTTTGAAAAGCTCGGACTTTTCCTTTTTCTGAGCCTCGACCCATGCGGCGTATTTCTCGGCTACCGTAGGGTTCTCAAAGCCCTCTGTCAACGTTATCCCTCCCCGAAGAAAATTCCCGTATCGTCCTCATCTGCGTATAAGTGTTTTCACCGCGTCGTATACCCGTCTTGCGAGCCACGGCTTGTTCATTGTGTAGAGGTGTATACCGTCAACGCCCGAAGCGATAAGATCGGTTATCTGATCTATGGCGTAAGCTGTGCAGGCGTCGCAGAGGGCTTCGGGGTCGTTCTCGTAGCGGTTGAGTATCCGCGAGAGCTTTTTCGGAACGGAAGCCCCGCACATGGACACCATGCGGAGAATGCCCTCCTTAGATGTCACGGGCATGATACCCGCCTCGACGGGGCTTTTTATGCCTGCGATGAGGGTCTTTTCGCGGAAGGCGTAGAAGTCCTCATTATCGAAGAAAAGCTGTGAGATGAAGTGTTCCGCGCCGCATTCCTCCTTCTCCTTCATGTAAAGGATATCCGACACGACAGACTCGCTGTCGGGGTGAGTTTCGGGGTAGCAGGCAGCGGAAATGCTTATCTCGGGAGCCTTTTCCTTCAAGTATCTTATCAGCTCGGAAGCATATTTGAAATCGTCCTTTGGGGGCACCTTATCGTTCTTATCCCCGCGGAGGGCGAGTACGTTACGAATATCGGCAGCGCGGAAGCGTTCGATAGCGCGGTCGATATCCTCGCGGGTGCTGTTCACGCAGGTAAGGTGAGCTATCGAGAGGGTATGGAATTTTTGTTCGATCTCGCGGCAGATATCCACGGTGGAGGTATCGGCGGGATTCCCGCCCGCGCCGTAAGTACAGCTGATAAAATCGGGCTTCAAGCCCACGAGTCCGTCGAGGGTAGAGTATATCTCACTGACGGGGTCATTTTTCTTAGGCGGGAAGATCTCCATCGAGAATATGGGCTTTCCGCGTTCAAATACTTTTTTCATTTCCATAAGAGTTTTCCTTTTCGGTCGCAAAAACAGATGTGTATTTTTATTATAGCACCTTTTGACTAAAATGTCAATCGAGTAATTTGACAAATCATTATTTGTGGGGGTATCTCAATCCGATGTAGGGCGGGGCGGCTGGGCTGCGTTGGTGCAGCTCCCGCCTTGAATTACCAAACCCGCAAAGATCACACGGGCGAGCAATGCTCGCCCCTACATAGTGGGCGTGTGTTATTACACAAAATGCGATAAACCCTCGTGTTTTTGTGTAGGGGCGAGCATTGCTCGCCCGTGATTACCTGCGGGTTCGGTAGGCTTATGCCCGCCTTGCGGCGGGTCTGGGGGTTGCACGAAAATCGCTTACGCTCTTTCGCGCAATTAAATCGGCGATACATCTGTTCACGGGACGTTGTGCAGGTCGGGGCGCTTATGCCCTTACTGCACATTTTTTGGTATCGCCGATTTAACTTGGACTTTCGGTCTTGCGTTTCTCGGGTGCGCTTTGACTTGTCGGGGCGTGTGCTTTTTGCGCCTGCGGCGCAACGGGGGCGCCGCCCCCACGCGAACTGCGTTCGCTCCCCTGCAAGGGAAAACCCTTCTGAAGAAGGGTTATTC
>CACZJT010000189.1 GCA_902781565.1 uncultured Ruminococcus sp. | reverse complement strand
AGGGAAGAACCCTTCTTCAGAAGGGTTTTCCCTTGCAGGGGAGCGCGAAGCGCGTGGGGGCAGAGCCCCCGTTGCGCCGCAGGCGCAAAAAGCACACGAACCGACAATACAAATCCCCGCCAAGAACCGCGCACGACCCGTCCGTTTAAATCGGCGATTCCAAAGAAAAGCGTGCAGTAAGGGAATAAACGCCCTGACCCGCACAAAGCACCGTGAACAGACCGTATCGCCGATTTAATTTCACGAAACAGCGTCAGCGCATTTCGTGAAACCCCATACCCGCCGAAAAGCATGGAGGAAGTCTATTATATAGCCTTCCCCGTGTAGGCGTAGCTTTCCTTGTACACTGTCTCGGGGGCGATGTCGATCTCGCCGTTGTTCCATGTTATCACGCCGTGAAACAGTGTGGGAGCGCCGAATATCCTTTCGTCAGCAAGCGGCGCGAAAGCGGAGCCTGTGAGCCTTGTGGTATCAAAAAGCCTTTGCTCGCCCGTGGAAAAAGTGACGAGCATTATCCCGCCGCGAAGCGGCTTGACGTCCGTGACCTTTATGCCTTCCTCAAACTGTCCCGCATAGCATATATCATCTTTAATATACATTATCGTTCACCTCACATCATAGGGGGTATCTTTTCAAAATGTTCGCCTTGAACTGCAAGATTCCAGGCTTTGTAGGCTTCCTCTTCGTGATAAGCCAGCCAGCCCGTAACGATCTTCAACTGTTTCCTCGGAAGTGAACCTGCCAAAAGCTCACCGTCGATAGCGATAGCCGCTTCATATTCTCCGTAATAGACATGGACGTGCGGCTTATGGTGCTGACCAACATCTCTGAAAAGCATATAAATGACAAGCCCGCCAAACCGACATAATTCGGGCATAGCAATCATCTCCCTTCATCAATATTATAGCACAGAATGCAGATGTTTGCAAGCCCTTTTCAAAGATATTCGGGTCCGAAGCTGTCGGGGAGGAGGTCGGCTAAGGTCTGCACTCTGTAGTCCTCGGGGGAGACCGCTGTTATGACCGCAAGCTCCGAGGGGTCGCAGAACTCCCTTAATACCTGACGGCATATCCCGCAGGGGGGACAGTATGCCGTGATCCTGCCGCCCGCCCCGCCGACTATCGCTACGGCGGTGAACCTGCGCTCTCCGCAGGCGGCGGCATGGGCGGCGGCGTTGCGCTCGGCACATATGCTCGCGGAATAGCTCGCGTTCTCGACGTTCACGCCCGTGTAGACCTCCCCCGACTCCGCAAGCAGAGCCGCCGCCACATGAAAGCCCGAATAGGGCGCATAGCTGTTTTTAAGCGCCGACAGCGCACGGCTCACCAGCGCGGGACAGTCGATGTCACGCGACATTTGCTCTTTGTCCATAAATTTACACCTCCTAAACGGTTTTCGTTTACGAATAGATTATACCACGCGAACGCACATGAACGCAACGGGGACGGGGCAGGCTTTACAGAAATTTAACATTTGCAACAGCGCATGGGCGCGTACATGGGTGCGCCCTGCCGTCGAATGAGATAAAATTTTTGAATATTTGGTGAAATTTATGTCGCATTACTTTACAAGTATATTAAAATATTGTATAATAATATTGATATTTGTTTTTTGTCCCGGGGGGCGGTAAGATGTATTTTAACGCGCTGAACTTCTTCATCATAAGCGACGACGATTCGCTGAAACGGCTCCTCTCGGAGTGCGAACCGCCCGAGGACTGCGGGTTCACGTTTAAGACAGTCGCTTCCTCCGCGGAGATAGGCGTCATGCCCATTGATTCGGCAGTCATCGCCGACGGCATGGATAAGCTCGACGATACGCTTCTCGCTTACGGGAAAAAGCTCGCGGTGATGGACGACGCTTCGGCTTTCGAGGACTTAGACGAGTTAACGCTCTTTCGCATTGACGGCATATGGGCGCTCCCCGACGGCTCACGCCCCGAAAAGCTCATACTCACCTACTTCAATATGCTGGCGAACCGCATGAAGCTCGAAGCCGATCACCGCAAGCAGAGCATATGCTTCCACACCGCCATAGACTCTATCCCCGATCTTGCATGGTTCAAGGACGAGATCGGCGCTCACCTCATCGTCAATGACAGCTTCTGCCGCGCCGTGGAGAAGTCCAAGGAGCAGATATACAAGCGCGGTCACTATTACATCTGGGATATCCCCAAGGAGGAGTACGATCAGGGGGAATATGTCTGTCTTGAATCCGAGGAGGTGGTCATGGAAGCCCGCGTCACCTGCCTTTTCGATGAGAAGGTCAAGACCAAGAGCGGTATGCGGCTTTTCAAGACCTATAAATCGCCGCTTCTCGATACGGACGGGCACATCTTCGGCACCTGCGGCATAGCTCACGACGTCACCGATATACAGAACGTAAGCACAGAGATGGACGTTATCCTCGAAAGTATGCCCTTCGCGGTGCTGATCGAAGATCAGAGCGGCACGATAATAAGCGCCAACAAGCTGTTCGAGACTTATTTCGGCAGTTCGGAGAATATCCTCGGCAGGCGGCTCACGGACTGGAAGCGGGAAGTCGTCGCCGACAAGCTGATAAACGTGGGCGGGCGCGAGGAGCTTCGCGTGAACGTGAACGGCGAGGAGAGGGTGCTGGTATTCGGCGAGGAACCGCTCATCGACATTTTCCGTGCGAGAATGGGCGGTATCTGCATTTTCCGCGACGTTACGATAGAGCGGCATTTCGAGCGGCAGACGATAGAGAGCGCCAACACCGACTTCCTGACGGGGCTCGACAACCGCCGCAGTTTTTCGGGCAAGATAGACGAGCTTCGGCAGTCGGAGCAGATAACGATAATAACCTTCGATCTGGACAATTTCAAGGCGGTCAACGACACCTACGGGCACCATGTGGGTGACGAAGCGCTGGTACTGACGGCGCACACGCTGAGGACGAGTTTCCCCGGGGGCTTGGCAGTAAGGCTCGGGGGCGACGAGTTCCTTGTGGCGTGCTGTGACGAGGAGGACGCCCGAGGCATGAAAGCGAGGGTCGGGCACGTTATATCGAGTCTGCGGAGGGCGTTCAGTGCGCACGAGACATTTGCGGGTCTGACTGCGAGTGCGGGGATATCCTCGGCAAAGCGTGAAAGCGGCTACGACATAGAAGCGCTCCTGCGGCAGAGCGACAGCGCCCTGTATCGTGCAAAGGACATGGGCAAGAACTGTGTCTGTGTATACGGAGAGGAATATGAGGACATATAAATCATAATTCGGAATTCGGAATGCGGAATCGCACCAACAAGTTGGCGCTGAGAATTGAAGGAGCGGCTGCGCCGCGTTTATGCGGACGCTTCGCTCCGCATGATTTAGAAAGTGT
>CACZJT010000188.1 GCA_902781565.1 uncultured Ruminococcus sp. | reverse complement strand
TGCGGACGATGTGACCGTCATGGACTACCACAAGAAGATGATCGACATTTATGTGGGAATGGCGAATGATGTGCAGATCAAGGAAATATTGCGTGAAGCTGATATGTTCAGAGAACAGCACCCTCGGCACATCATCACGGCGCTGTATTATGATATGCTCGGTTGGTACTACGATGTTTTGATCGCAGGAGCATACTATCCCGAAAATGAGGAAGAAGCAGAGCTGCTTCGGAATGAACTGAAAACGATGGAGCTTGCAATCACGGAAATGGAACAGTCCTCCGATCCTCGCAGCACAGCGTATCTCACGAAATACTATATTTCGCTGGCAAGTATTCTGATTCGGAGCTATCCCGACTATTACGATGAAGCCGCTGAACTGCTCGACAAGGTGTACAATCTGATCGAGGAGAATACCGACAACCATTGCTATTACAGTATGGTGGCAGCTTGGTATTATACGCTTGCTTCGCCCGATATTGCAGAGACACGGGCGTTTACGGAACAGGCGGAGCGCATCGCAAGGCAGGTGTTCTCGACGGACTTGGAACTTATCGACATTATCCATATCCCGACGGCAAACTGTTTCTACTATCATAATGACTTCCGTTCGGCAGCCGATAAAATAGAAGAAGCGGTGGAAATCTGTAAGAAGTATCCCGACATGATACCGTATATCGACAAAGAGGCGGAACTGCTGAACATTCTGCTCGACATCTATACTGAAATGCAGGATACAGCAAGATGCCGTGAGCTGATCGCTGAGATAGACCATATTAACGAAACATACAGGGAACAGGGCGTTTGCCGAGAGGTCAGCCCCGAAATACGAAAGAAAGCAGGCTTGTGAGAGCCTGCTTTTTCGTTGGAATCCGTTTTTATAATCCCCCGGAAATGTGTGGTATACTTAAACTACCGAAACCCACAGCTTGTATCAAAAAGGAGGATATTATCATGAAAACAAGGAAAAAAGGTAAAGGCTTGCTCCTGCTGATCATCGTCATCATTTTTATTGTGCTGCCCTTTTACAGGTGCTCGCACAGAGCCAAAGAGCTGAGAAAGCAGGTCGAAAGCTACACCGCAACGATGACCGCCCCGCAGACAACGATCGTAGAACGGGCACCCGAGACCACGACCGCGCCGATCACGACCGAAGCTCCCGAAACCACCGCGCCTCCCGAAACTACCACAAAGAAGAAAAAGACCGCCAAGAAAAAAGAAACGACCGCTCCGCCCGAGACTACAGCTCCCGAGACCGAGGCTCCCGCCGAGACCACAGTGACAGAGATCGACGGGAGAAAAGCCGTCGAGAACGGGGATTACTCCCTCGTCACCCCCGAGTTCAAGGCAACTATGGACGCCTATGAAGCGTTTTATGACGATTACATAGCCTTCATGAACAACTACACGAACGGCGGCGATATGATGGCGATGATGAACGACTATATGGCGATGATGAGCAAAATGGAGGAATGGTCGAACAGGATAGACGCCATAGACGAAAGCACCCTCACGCCCGCCGACGATGCTTACTTCCTGCTTGTGACCATGCGGATAGAGCGGAAGCTCATCGGGGCGGTGTGAGCCCTGAACACCAAAAGAAAAGCAGCGGAGCTGCTCCGCTGCTTTGTTTGTTATTTCTTACCGATGAGCCGCTTTTCACTGCCCTATAAGGGTGTGCTGTCCACGGAGATGTTTTCGGGTATACGCGCTATATGTCCGTGTCACGGGAGCTTCCGTGCCCTCCCTTATGGAGGATAAGTGCGCCGATGAGATATGCGAGCTGAGCGAGCGAGTTTACCGACTGAGCTATCCAGTTCATCTTAGCACTGTCAAAATCACGCGAGGAAAGGTACCCCATTCCCAGACTCAATATGAATGAAAAGACAAAAAACAGGACGGCAGACTTCTTCTTCAGCTCCGCGGCGTATTTGCAGAGGGCTGCATACATGGCAGCAAGTCCCGTCACCGACATTCCCACGAGTACCCCCGTCGGAAGCAGCGCATAGTGCCGCGAGCCGCCGTCCCCGTTCTTTTTTGAGCCTTTCAGCGATAACAGCAGAGCCGCACCCGTCAACAGGAATCCTACGGACTGATTTGTGAAAAACTGAGCGTTCATCCACTCATATTCGCCAACGCCTGCCGCATAGAACAGTTTGTACAGCGCTTTGAAAACTCCCGCCGCAGTCACGAGAACAATGCCGAAATAATACAGCACTTTGTTCGGCACAGTCATTCTCTTTCCGATATCCGCACCTATGAGCATTGAAGCGGCAAAGAACAGAACGACAGGAACAAGATCGAAAAGCGCCATCGGCACATTAAAATCCTTCATAATACTACAAATACCGCAAATTCAGACTTTTCCGCTGGCGAAATATTCTTTGATATACTCTGCAAAGGAACTTTCTCCGACTATATCCTTTCCGATAAGATCGTGCGAAAGCGTCCATTTCGAGAACAGTATTATACTGCGCTTGCCTTCTTTCCGTATCTTGGGAAGATCGGCAAGGATATCGAACACCCAGGCGGGTGTGGCTCCGACCTTTAACGGCTTGCCCGCCGCCTTAAAGCACATACGCGCCATCTGCTCATAGGTGTAGGTCTCTTTTCCCCCCACCTCGTAGACCATGTTCGTGTCGTTCATGTGCTGTACGATGAACTTCGCAAGATCGGGACAGTCCACCACGTTCGCCTTGACACCGAAATAGCTTTTCAGGAGCGTCATCTTGCCCCTGTCCACATATTTTCCGAACACGCGGCAGATATCGTAGAAATATCCCGTGGGGCGGTAGATAACATAATCCATCGGACGGCTCATGATCCTTTTCTCCGAGAGAGCCTTGGCGTTGAGCATGGGTATCTTTTTTGCCCCGGGTTCACGGCAGGCGAGTACGGAAACATAGTTGAACTTCTTCACCCCCGCCGCCTTTGCCGAAGCGTAAAGATACATATTCCCCCTGTAGTCGATATCATAATTGCTGACGTTTTTTGAAGGCCCCGTCAGACCCATCGTCGTGATAACAACATCGGCGCCGTCGCACAGACCCCTGAACGACTCTTTTTCCAGCGCATTCACATAGCGAAACGTGTATTTTCCTTCAAGCCCGTTGTGTTCCCTGACTCCGCGGTCGGCAGCCACGACCTCGTGACCCTCCGCGATAAGCTCCTTTAATATTTCAAATCCGAGATTCCCGAAGGCTCCCGCAAGTACGACTTTCATATGATCACCTGTTTTCGTTATTTATACTAATTCCTAAAAGGTTAGTAGACAAAGATCGGTGCTGACGGCTCAGCAATCAAGGAAAGCGACCGCAGTTGGGCTGTCGCCCTGCAAGGGAG
>CACZJT010000187.1 GCA_902781565.1 uncultured Ruminococcus sp. | reverse complement strand
CGCAAACCCACGCGCGGTTTGCAATTCCTTTGGCGCGCGGCGAAGCTCGCGCGCATCACATGAAGCCTAACAACAAAATGAACCGACGTGGGTGTTTGTTGGGTACACCTGTTCGGGGGAAATTTGTGCCCGACCGCCGTAAACGTTCATGCACACCCGCGCCGACGGCTTTTGTCGTCGCCGCTTCAAGAGTCGCGGTCGAGCTTACGCCGACCGCAAGCGGAATTGCAGACCGCGCGTGGTTTGAGTTTAATGCACAGTTGCTTTGCGCGCGGTCTGATTAAAATGGGGCTCCGCCCCAAGCCCCGCCAGCGCGTTGGCGGCGCTGGACCCGCCTTTTTTGCTAACGCAATTTCTCCGTGTTGGTTGTCTTTAACCCCCATAAATTATGCTTTATCTTAACACCTCGTTTTTTCGTATATGTCAGTTCTTTTCGCTCGTATAGCCCGAAAGTATCTCCGCAGGGGCTTTGAGGGAATCTATCGCGGCATTTATCACTTCCGTGAGCTTCTCACTGCTTCCCTGCTCCATCATACGGCGGGCTTGGCTTATGGTCTCCCGCCCAAGCTCCGCCTGATAGCTGTATATCGCGTCAAGCTGTGCGGCTGCCTTTATCTCCAAGTCCTGATATACTTTCGTGATGTCGCGGACGATGTTGCTTCGGATATCGTCATAGTTCTCAAGAGCAATGTCGATGATGTCCGTCTGCTTGCGCCTGCCCAGTATCTTGCTGAATGAGCCCATAGTCGCGGGCGGGAAGGCGTCCGAAGTGCCTATGAGCTTCACACCCATTACCTGCCGCGTGACATTCTTTCCGAGGGAACGCATTATGCGGTCAACGCCCGTGGAGCGCGTCACCTGAGAAAGATCCTCTATGCCCAGCTTCTTTGCAAGGCGGCGGCTCATGTTGTCCACTATCTCATCAAGCTTCTTGCGGTGATACTCTATGCAGGTGCGGTAGGCGTCCCCGACCTTCTCCATTAGGAAGGAATAGAAATACTTCTCAATATCTTCTTTCTGATATACGGGCTCGAAGTTGTCGTCAACCTCGCGTATCTTCAATATGCTCACGCGGAGCTGTGCGAAAAACTCGTACATCCATTTCTCCGCCTCCTGCTGCATTTCGGTGACGCTCAGGTGAAGTGCAGGCTTGCACTCCTCCAGAGCCGCCGTTATCCGCGAGCATTCCTCGTTGAAGTCCCGCTCCTTGTCCTCGAGCCTGCGGGAGTCAAGCTCCGCCATCTCGGAGTACATATGCAGCTTCGCATTGGTCTCGTTCACAAGGTCTTCCAGCATGGTCATGACCCTGCCCGTTCGTATGATGTCCTTTTTGAGTATGATATCCCGCTGTAACGAAAGCTCGAACTTCATGAACTGTGTCTCGTAGAATTCTCTCGTGCCCTTGTCGGGGAGCCTTGTCTGACGGAGCTTGCGTTTCAGCTCGTCCGCGCCGCTTATGCCGTAAACGAAAGAATTAGGTACTATCTTCTCGCTGAGCCGCCTGAAACGCCCCAATATGCGCTCAACATCTCTGAGGGTGTCGAGGGCGTCTATCATGTTCACCAGCACATAGAGCATACCGAACCTTCGGGGTTGGACGTGCTGGGAAAGGAAGAGCTGTTCGCTCTCCGAGAAAGGCAGCAGAGCCGAAGCCGCGTACATCACCGCATCGGCGTTGACGAGGTACTGCGTCACCTGTCTGTCAAGGTCGTTAAGGTCGGAAAGTCCCGGGGTGTCCACGAGCCTTATCTCGCGGAGTATGGGCGAGGGGTCTTTTATTTCGAGGTATTCCACCTTCGCGGGGAACATCTTCATCAGCACCTCGAGCCGTTCGCGGGCGATGTCCTTCATTTCGAGGGGCATACGCTGTCCGTTTTCGAGCACAGCGGCGGCGGAGGTCTCCGCGCCGTAGGATATCTCGTTTATCGTGTAGGTCTCGGGGGAAACGTTCGAGGGCGCGAGCTCCTTCCCGAGCAGGGCGTTTATGATAGTGCTCTTTCCTCGCTTGAAGTCGCCGAGTATCACGAGGGTGAAAGGCTCTGTACTGCGCTTGTCTATGAGCGCCAGCCTGTCACGAAGCTCCTCTATGAACTCCCTGCCGAGGTTCTCCTCTATATCCTTATTGTGTTCCATATCGCGGAACACACGTCTTATCCTCTCGATATCGCGGTGAGCGGCGGCGTTGTTGTTTTCTGTCATTTTCTCACTGCCCTCCCGATAAAATAATGCTGCATCTCACGTCGCAGACCTCGCCGCCGAACTTATGATGATCGGGCGGTTCGAGGTCGAACCTCCATGCAAAGAGCGTTTCGCATGACAAGAATTCCGCCGAAGCGACAGCCCTGCGTTCAAGCTCGGTATGGGAAGTATCGCGTGAAAGGCTCCTCGCCGCAATGGTCTTGTTCTTCTTTATGCTCTCGCGGATCTTATCGAGCCTAAGGCTTATCTGTCCCCGTCCGAAGAAGTCTATATAGCCCTTGGCGTAAAGTCCGCAGAAGATCTCCGTGAAGCGTCCCGGGTTGGTCATGCAGATCATTGAAGCGCGGTCGGCGGTCATATCGGAATAGTGTATCCATTCGGCGAGCGCCCCGACTATCTGAGTGTTTACGTGACCCTTGAAGCTGCGTTCGGTGGGGCGGTAGGTATCGGAGTTGTGATTTAAGTAAGTGAACGCCCAGCAGTAGGTGCAGTGGTTGTTCTGAATGCGTCCGCACTCCCCGCCTATGAGCATTTCCAGCTCGTCCTCATCGCAGAGGTCGATAAGCTTTTCGGAGATGATTATGCAGGGGTCTATCATATCGGTCGAAATGGAGTATATGAGCGGACGGTCGTAATCCTTGCGTATCAGCACGATAGGCAGCGCCAGTTCGAGCCTTTCGCAGCAGCGTTTTAGAATGTTGTAGATATCCGCGTATTTGAGCGCCCCCGCCCTTTCGCATTTAGTGAAGAGGTTTTTAGCCTCAGCGGTGACGTCGGTAGTATTTATGGCTTTTGCGAGCTTGTTCCAGCCCGAGAGCCCGATTATCTTCTGTCTGACCGCGAAATCCGAATCATAAGCGTAATCGAGTTGTCCGTCGATGACATGATTACGGAAGGAGCGGGTATAGGCATTAAGATAGCTGCGGAAATCGGTATCTATATTGAGAAGCGGGTTTACCGCGGAAGCGGCAGAACTCATCTTTTTGTCCTCCTTAAACAAGTGTTGTCAAATCATAATTTGCAGGGGAGACCCCTGCACGAAGTTCGCGGCATTTTTGCCTTTGGCAAAAATTATTTGTAGCTGAAATATCAGACACCCGCGGCAGTCGTTCAAGGGACTTTGACCCACAGTTTATTTGGCTAAAGACAATCTTCATGGAGAAATTGCGTTAGCAAAAAAGGCGGGTCCAGCGCCGCCCACGCGCTGGCGGGGCTTG
>CACZJT010000186.1:3444-6361 GCA_902781565.1 uncultured Ruminococcus sp. | reverse complement strand
CTGCCGCGGGTGTCTGAAAGTTAAACAACAAACTATTTTTGGCGTAGCCAAAAATGCCGCGAACTTCGTGCAGGGCTCTGCCCTGCCAAATTATGATTTGCCTCACTTCAGCTCTACTATCGTCACTCCGTCCTCGCCTTCGCCAAACATTCCCCGACGTGAGCTTTTTACACTCGGGTGACTCCTTAAATGCGCTCTCACCGCGTTTTTCAGCACTCCCGTGCCGACGCCGTGAATGACCGTCACTACCGAAATGCCCCCAAGCACCGCATTGTCTATGAAGCTGTCAAGCTCGTATATGCCCTCGTCACAGGTACACCCGCGTATGTCCAGCTCGCGGCTCACTCGCCTGGTAGCCCTGCTCTCCACTCCTCCGCGTGAAACAGCTCCGCGTGACTTCTTCTTCGAGCGGTTGCTCTCAATCTGCTGGTTCTCGTCGAGCCGCAGCTTTTTCAGATCGACCTTCGTCCGCATGGCGCCCAGCTGAACTATACACTTGCCCTTGCTGTCGGGTCCCGAGAAAAACACTCCCCGCTTGCCCGAATCGGCAAATATCACCTTGTCGCCCTGCCGCAAAGCCCTCGGCAGCACGTAGCTGTCTTCGGTCTTGCTGACGGGATTGGCTTCTAAGTACATCTTGTTTATCGCCGACTTCTGCTTGTGGCGGGCGTCTATCGCCTTGTTCGTAAATGAAGCCTGCTCCTTCTGCTTTCTAAGCTCGTCAAGCTCGTCGATAAGCTCCTGCGACTGCTTCTCCACGCTGCGGACTATCGCCCCCGCTTCGCGCCGCGCCTTTTCAAGCTCCGCTTCCTTCGATTCCGCAAGCTGTTTTCTCTCGGCGGCAAGCTCGCTTTGGAGCTTCTCGGCTTCGCGGCGCAGACGCTCGGCTTCGGCGTTGTTCTCTTCAAGCTCCTTACGCGCGGCTTCAAGGCGCTCGAGTATCTCCTCGAACTTCCTGTCCTCGTCGCTCACAAGAGCCTGTGCGCGGTCGATGATGTAATCGGGAACGCCCAGCTTCCGCGATATAGCAAAGGCGTTGGACTTTCCCGGCGCACCGACTATCAGCTTATAGGTCGGCGACATGGTATCCACATCGAACTCAAAGGAAGCGTTCTCGACCTTCGGGGTGTCGAGGGCGAACATTTTCAGCTCCTGATAATGGGTCGTGGTTATGGTCGAAGCGCCCTGCGCCATAAGCTCCCCGATTATCGCCACCGCGAGAGCCGCGCCCTCGGCGGGATCTGTTCCCGAGCCCAGCTCGTCGAGCAGCACAAGGCTGCTGCCGTCGGTCTTTCCGAGAATGTCCACCACCCCCGACATATGCGCCGAGAAGGTCGATAAGTCCATCTCTATGGACTGGGAATCGCCTATGTTCACAAGTATATTATCGAACACCGAAATGCGGCTGCCGTCCGAAACGGGTATCAGCATACCGCACATTATCATGAGCGTGAGAAGTCCCACGGTCTTCAGCAGGACGGTCTTACCGCCCGTGTTGGGTCCCGTGATGATGAGCGTTTCGTAATCGAGCCCCAGCGACACGCTGACGGGCACGACCTTTCCGCTGTCGATTAGCGGGTGACGCGCCCTGTTCAGGACTATCACGCGGTCATCGGATATCTCGGGCTCGCAGGCGTGCATTTTCGCCGCGAGGTTCGCTTTAGCGAAGTACAGATCGAGCTCGCAGACCGCGTCGAAGCCCGAAGCGAGCTGTTCCTTTATCGCCGCGCAATCGAAGGACAGCGCCTTGATTATGCGGTTTATCTCTTCAAGCTCCCGCCCCTCCAGTATCTTGATGTCGTTATTAGCTTCCACGACCGCGGCGGGCTCTATGAAAAGCGTCGCGCCGCTCGACGAAGTATCATGGACGAATCCCTGTATCTGACCCTTATGCTCGCTCCTGACGGGCAGAACGTAGCGCCCGTCGCGGACGGTGACTATGCTCTCCTGCAAGTATTTGTTGATGCTCGAGGACTTGACCATTTTTTCGAGGGTGTCGCGTATCCTCTGACCGCAGGCGGTTATCTTGCGGCGGATAGCGGCAAGCTCGTGGCTGGCTTCATCGGCAAGCTCGTTCTCGTCGATTATGGAGGTATCGAGCTTTTGTTCGAGATACTTGTCGGGGAACAGGCTGTCGAAAAGGTATTCGAGTTCGGGGCGTTTGACCTCACACTTGTTCCACCAGTCGGCGAGCCCGTTGATCTGGGTCAACAATTTGCGAATAGCGATAAGTTCCGCGAGGGACAGCACCGCCCCCGAGTCGCAGCGTTTGAGAGCCTGAGCCGCTCCGTCGAGCCCGTAGAACATGGGTGTCCCGTAGCGGGAGGACATATCGAGTGCCGCGGAGGTCTTTGCGACCTCGCGTTTAACGGTAAACAGCTCCTTTTGGGGCTGCAAAGCGAGAGCAGCTTTTTTAGCGCGTTCTCCCGTACACTCCTCCGAGAGCAGCCGAAGTATCTTAGGCAGTTCGAGGGAGTCGTAATATTTTTGTTCCTGATATGTATTTTCTGTTTTCATTTTTCTTTCCTCATTAGTAGTAAAAATCATAATTTGTTGGGCTATCGCAAAGCTGTGGGAACGACATATCGCGGGTCCAGCGGCGCGACGCTGGCGAGGATTCCAAAGGGCGAGGAGCCCTTTGGCAGGGGAGCGCGAAGCGCGTGGGGGCAGCGCCCCCGTTGCGCCGAAGGCGCAAGAAAGCGAGCGAACCGACAAGACAAAGCATGGAAAATAACCGCACACGAACCGTCCGTTTAAATCGGCGATACCAAAGAAAAGCGTGCAGTAAGGGACAAAGCAACAGCCCCGCACAAAGTAACGTGAACAAGACGTATCGCCGATTTAATTTCACGAAACAGCGAAGCGCATTTCGTGAAACCCCAAACCCGCCGTCAGGCGGGCAATGGCAAGGTAAACC
>CACZJT010000186.1:0-3427 GCA_902781565.1 uncultured Ruminococcus sp. | reverse complement strand
GCGCACACATAGGTGCGCCCCTACACAAATGGAACAACGTAACGTTGTTCGGGTCAAGAGGTCGGGGCAAGCCCCGACCCTACACCAAATAGTGCAACGCGGTCAGCCCCGCAAATTATGATTTCTTTATGTACAGCTTATTTTTCTTTCCTCGTCCTCATCAGTTCGTATTCCTTGTACCGCTTGAATTTCTTCCTTCCGTTTATGTACAGCTTGTAATTGAAGGTCATTTTCCTCGCCTGCCATATTATCTCGCGGACAGTGCCCTGCTTTTCGGGGTGCTCAAAGACCGTAACCTCGTCCCCGTAGCCGAACATCGGCGGCACCGTCGGACGGACATTCGCGGTGGTGGTCTCGGCTTCCACAGGCTCGCTTATGTGAACCGCACCGTCCGTGACAGTGTACAGCACAGGTCGCAGGAACAGCTTTCCTCGGCATATTTTTTCATCATAGCATATCCCCCAGAAAGCCATGCGCCTTTCACCTTTCTACAGTATTCTAAAGCATTTTATAAAACTCAAGGGTCTTGAACCGCTTGCCGTAATGATACTCCGCAAACCTCTCCGTAAAGCCCGAGAGCCACACGAGATATTTGTCGCTGAGCCTGAAATTGAACAGACGTTCGTAGTCCACCAGTGATATGTACCTCACCGCGTCAAGCTGCACCCTGTCGAGCACCACGTCCTCGGGAGAGCCCTCGGTGAAATGCTCCGCACAGGTCAGCTGACCCGTTGCGAGGTCGAAGTGCATTTCATCGTCCTCCACCTTGTAGCACTCGTGACACCCCAGCAGCGCGGGTCGGAAACCCGTTTCGCACAAAAGCCGAAGCTCAAACACACATTTGAGCAGTTCCGTCGGGCGGGTGCCTTCGTTCAGGAAATGCATGGTGTTGAGGGTCAGGCGCATTATCTCCTCCGCGCCCTCGGCGGATTCGGCGGCGTAGTTCAGAAGCTCCGCGAAGTAGAACGCCAGCGCAGTCTTTTTCGGGTCGAGCCGTATATTATAGAACAGCTTGATGGGCTCACTGCTGTTGAAGTAGTAATGCACAGCCCCGCGAGCGTCGCGTTTTTCTTCAAGTGAGAGATCGGCATAGGAAAAAAGCTGCGTGGAGGAAAGGCTCTTTTTGCTTTTTCTCCCTCCGCGCACGTACACCTCTATACAGCCGTGACTGCCCGTGAGCAGTGTCACCGCCTTGCCCGTTTCGCCCGCGTCCCGTTCGGAGATCACGAGCCCTCTGACCGTTATCAATCCTCATCACCGCCGATACCGTCTTCAACGCAGCCCTCGCCGCTGTCATCGACCCTTCCCGAGCGTATCACGTAACGAAGGTAATCGCTCACCTTCCCGCTCCGCGCGAACTCCTGCCAATAGTTATCATTGCTCATAACAAACACCGCCAAACATCTAATTCAAATCATAATTTGTAAAGCAACGCAAAGCGTACCTAACGAACGCGGGCAACATCGCAAGCGTACAGTTGCACAAACACGCTGGATGCAAGGGGCGGCGTTAGCCCCTTGCCGAGGATTCCTAAGGGCGAGGAGCCCTTAGGCAGGGGAGCGCGAAGCGCTGGGGGCAGAGCCCCCGTTGCGCCGAAGGCGCAAAAAGCACAGCCGACACAAACCGCAAAGCGACCCCAAGAAACGCAAGTCCGAAAGACCAAGTTAAATCGGCGATACCAAAAAATGTGCAGTAAGGGACTATCTTTCGATTCCGCACAACGTAACGAGAACCGCACGTATCGCCGATTTAATTGCACAAAAGAGCGAATGCGATTTTTGAGCAACCCACAAACCTGCCGCAAGGCAGGCGGGGGGAAGGCACACTCTGCGTTATACGCGGGCGCACACATAGGTGCGCCCCTACACAAATGGAACAAAGTAACGTTGTTCGGGTCAAGAGGTCGGGGCAAGCCCCGACCCTACACCAAAATCATGCACATCAAAGGGGCGGGAGCAAGCCCCCGCCCTACATCGGTTTGTGCAGCACGGTCAGCCTTACAAATTATGATTTGTATATATTATGTCTTTCGCTTCGGGTCTGTATTCGCGGGAATTTACGACAATCCGAAATTTTTTATCAGCGCTTCCTTGTTTCGCCAGCCCTCCTTGACCTTTACCCAGATGTCAAGATTGACCTTGATCTCGAAAAAACGCTCCAGCTCGGCGCGGGCTTCGCTGCCTATCTTCCTTAGCATGGCGCCCTTCTTGCCGATGACTATGCCCTTATGCGATTCCCTCTCACAATAGACCGTCGCCGCGATGTCGAGTATCGGCTCGCCGCTTTTGGTGTCCCGCTCGTCAAGGCTCTCTATCGTCACGGCTATACCGTGGGGGACTTCCTCGTTCAGAAGCTCCAGCGCCTTTTCGCGTATCATCTCCGCCATCAGCACCTTTTCGGGCTGGTCGGTGAAGCTGTCATCGGGGAAGTAGTGGGGACCCTCCGCCGCCTGCCCCGCAAGGTAGTCCATGATGATGTCCAGCCCCTCGCCCTCCTTGACGCTTATGGGTACGACCTCATCGAACTCCCCTATCGCCGAATACTCCGCGATACGCCCCAGCAGCTCGGTCTTGTCCTCGATGAGGTCAGTCTTGTTGAGCAGCAGCATGACGTGAGTGCGGTTTCTGAAAGCTGCCGCAAGCTCCCGCTCCGCGTCCGAAACGGGCTTGGTGCAGTCGCACATGAGCAGAGCCGCCTCGGAATCGTCCACGCTGTCGCTGACCGTTTTCATCATATGTTCGCCGAGCTTGTTTTTAGCCTTATGCTTTCCCGGGGTGTCGATGAAAACGTACTGAGTCTCGTCCTTTGTCAGCACGCCCGTTATGCGGGTGCGGGTAGTCTGGGGCTTAGCCGAGACCGCCGCGATCTTCTCCCCCACCAGCGCATTGAGCAGCGAGGATTTCCCCACGTTAGGTCTGCCGACAATAGTTACAAATACGTTTTTAGTGTCCATTTTTATTCCCTCATTTTTCTATTCCTGCCGCGGCGCGTATCCTTTTAAGTGCCTCGGCAAATTCCCTAACCTCGGTCTTGTCCTCCGCTCCGCACATACTTTCCCACAGCGGACAATTTCCGCAATTGATCTCTTCCTCAACAAAATCGCATAACGCGGTAAAGGCTGAGTACAGTCTTTTCACATCGCTTACGCAGAACATTTTTTCTTCCATATATTACTTCCTAAATATCGCCTTTTGCCCATTCTTCTATCTTCGCCTTATGTAAATCTGCAAATCATAATTTATGAGGGTATCTCAATCCGATGTAGGGCGGGGGCTTGCTCCCGCCATTCGCGCCGTTCGACCTGCATGATTCGGTGTAGGGTCGGGGCTTGCCCCGACCTCCTATATCGCACGCCCAATGTAGGGGCGAGCATTGCTCGCCCGTGATTACCTGCGGGTTCGGTAGGCTTATGCCTGCCTTGCGGCAG
>CACZJT010000185.1 GCA_902781565.1 uncultured Ruminococcus sp. | reverse complement strand
CCACGCGCTTCGCGCTCCCCTGCAAGGGCTCCTCGCCCTTGACCTCGGCAAGGGGCTAACGCCGCCCCTTGCATCCGGCGTGTCTGTGCTACTGTACGCGAGCGATAAATTCATGCCTTAGTATATGAACTGATATATCGGCACGAACAATGCCGACTTCACCATGCTTATATCTAACATTCCCTGCGAGGAATTTATTATGCCCGTAACTACCACACACATCACCAACAGCTCCGACGCCGCTTCCACAAGCCCTAACATCAGCCCCGCTGCCCGGTCGCCGTTACTGTCGGCATTCTTTTTCAGATCGTACCCGAAAAGCATGAACATCAAAAGCATTATGAACTGCATGGCGGCAAAACATACCGCATACATGAGCGTTTCCACCGCCGATGTTATCAGCGGGGCGGCGTAGTTCTCCTCTACATACTCTCCCGCCGTTTCGGGGGACTCCGAAAGCGTGCGGAGCGCGTCGGTTATCTGCTCGTCGGAGAAAACTCCGCTCGTTATCGCTCTCGCCGCCTGCGGTACCTGCTCTTTCAGTATCGCTGCCGTTTTCTCGGGCAAAAGCCCGCTGAACTGCTCCGCTATTGCCGCGGCTCTCTGCTCGTCAACGCCGTACTCCGCCGCCGCCTGCCTTATCGCCTGTAATTGGTCGGTATCGGCCTGCGAGATTATCTCCCGCACTCTCTCGGTCGGGATATCGAGCCCCTTCTCCGCAAGCGCCTGCTTCGCTATCGAAACGGGGTCTATACTTTCCGCGGCGCTCACGCACACCTCGGTGGTCTTGTCTTTCAGGAACGCACGGTATATCTGCGGCGCGAAAAGCCCCGATACCACATACGCCACGAGCGCCGACACCGCCAGCGCCACCAGCGACAACAGCTTGCGCTTGAAGCCCTTGCGGAAGCCCTGTATCATCGGCAGGAGCGCTATCAGCACTACGGTCACATCGAGCAGTATCCCGACGGCAAAAAATATATCCATTCTATCAGTCCCTTTGAAAAACGGCAGCCGCCGCAGGACGTTCGTCCGCGAGAGCGACTGCCGATATAGTTTGTTCCCGACTGTCTTACCGCGCTTCGTCAGAAGCCCGTGGTGTAGTCGTTCCAATCATAGTTCCATGTGGTGTCGTTGTCGTACTGTACCGTGGGCTCGGTGCTGTCCGTCGGGAGAGCGTCAGTCTCCGAGGAATCTTTCTCCTCGCCCAGCGAGATGTAAACGACGACTACCTCGCCGATCTCAATGTTTATCTGACCTCCCGCCGAGGGGCTCGTGGTTATAACGTCGCCCTCGGGGACGGTATCGGAATACTCCTCCTCCGTGAGATAGATTATGCCCAGATCGTTGAGCATATTGAGGTAATCCTTCTTGGAGTAGCCGTTTGAGTCGGGTATAGTCACCCGTGAGGGTCCCATGCATACCCTGAGCGTCAGGGTGTTCATCTTTGTGGGGTCGTAATCCGTGCCCTCGGGAATGCTCTGGTCGTAGACCACGCCCTTTTCCTCGATATCGCTGTAGTATATCTCGGTGCGTATGGTGAACGCTCCGCCCAGCTCACGTTCCACCGTTTCAAGGCGCTGACCGATAACGTTCGGCATTACCGCACCCGTTCCGTAGGGCGAATCGTCCTTGGAGCCGTCCGAGCTTTCGGGGGCTTTTGCGGCAGCGGTGGTGGTGCTGACTATCAGCTTCTCGCTGTCATCGTCATCGTCCGAGGCGTTCGTCACGACAAATCCGCTGTCGTCGGTCTCGTCCTGCGTCTTGAATACCTGCGCAAGCATTATGATACCCAGCACGAGGAGCAGAACGAGCATGATGATACCCATGACGGTGAGTGCCGTAGTTTCCTTCTTCTTTGCTTCGGCAGCCTCGCGCTCCTTGCGGCGGCGGTTCTTTTCCGCACGGCTCTCGCGGGGCTCGGGCTGAGGGCGCTGGGGCTTCACGACGGGTATGGTCTGGGTAGCGCCCTTGACGTGGGTCTGCGGCGCGGGAGCGTCGTCGAAAAGCTCATTGATAAGGTCGTTTATGGTGGGTATGCGCTCGGTGCTGCGTACCTCCATAGCGTTCATCAGCACGTTCGACACATGGCGCGGTATATGCGGATTTATCCTGCTCGCGGGTATCATGGTGTCGTTGTTCATGCGGTTGAAGGCGTCGGGGGGCACGTAGCCCGTGAGTATCCTGTAGATGACGGCGCCTATGGAGTAAACGTCCGTCCATGTACCCTGCCATTCGAGGGAGGAATACTGTTCGGGAGCCGTGAAGCCCGAGTAGAATTCGGGCGAGAGCGCCGTCCCCGAGGAGCGTATGGAGCTTATGGAGAATCCCGTGAGCTTCAGCTCTCCCTGGGTGGTGACGATTATATTTTCGGGAGCGATACCTCTGTGTATTATGCCCGCGTTGTGGATAATGCTGAGAGTCGTGAAAAGGGGCATGAACAGCTTTCTGACCTGCTCCCATTTAAGATAGCCGCGGTTCGCCTGCAAGAACTTTTTGAGCGAAACGCCCTCGACGTATTCGAGTATGACGTAGCAGGTGTTGTTCTCGTTGAACATATCCTTTGCGGTGCATATGCTCCGGACGTTTCTCATGCGGGTGAGGGTGCGGTTCATCTCCATGAATTCCGACATATAGGTCTTGTATTTTGCGAGACATTCGGGGTTTATGACGATATTGTTGCTGTTCATCTCGCGTTCACAAAGGGTATCGGGCATATATTCCCGAAGCACCGCTTTGGTCTTTGCTACCATATCGTAGCATATATAGGAAGCTCCCTCGCCGTTGTAGGAGAGCATTTTTCCGACGATATATCTGTCCCCGAGCACCGTATGCGGGGCAAGATATGACTGCAAATGCGGTATATCATCTGTGTAGGAGCAATAGTGGCACACGCCGTTTTCGTCAAGCTCGTTCATACAGCCCATACATAGCATTATATCCGTATCCATTCCTGCCGAAGCTCCTCCCTTCGATGAATTATAATAATTATTCGGGTAAACAGTAAACAGACCCATTCTATATGATAGCAAGTTACGCGCGAAAAGTCAATACAACTCTCAAAACTGTAGCCTAATTGTAATCTCTCCGCCCGCTTTGTGAACCGTCCTTTAACCGTATGTAAACCGCCATCTACATCTTCTGCGGTCGGGCTGACCGCATTGTAGGGCGCACCCCCGCCGCATGGGGGCGGGTCTTGCCTGCCTTGCGGCGGGTTTGGGGGTTGTGCAAAAATCGCTCCGCTCTTTTGCACAATTAGATTTAACTTTCGGGCTTGCGTTTCTCGGGTGAATTTTGTGTTTGCGGTTCGCGTGTTTCTTGCGCCTGCGGCGCAACGGGGGCTCTGCCCCCACGCGCGAACTGCGTTCGCCCTCCCCTGCAAGGGAAAACCCTTCTGAAGAAGGGTTATTCCCTTGACTCTTTCCTAAGACTTTTGGTCTGTGCTACAGAGAGCTTCTTCTTTTTATTTTGCTTTGCGGCTTCGGCGGAGCGCGTTTCGCTCGCGAAACCGCGTCCGCATAATCGTCCGCGTCAGCGGACACCTTCAATTCCGAATTCCGAACTCCGCATTCCGAATTATCACATATACTGCGGTATCAACAGCTCCGTCGAGGAATACTTGTAGTCGCCTTTCTCCGAGAACCCTACTCGCAGTATCGCCGCCTGCTCGTCACCGTTGTCCAGCTTGTAGCGGTACTTGTAGGTATATAGTATTATGCCCGTCCGCGAATAAGTCATACTGTAGGGACGTATATCTATCTCCCGCAGCACCTTGCTTTTCTTCTCGCCCTCGCTGAACCTGTCAAGGGAAATGAGCCCGTCGGTCTTCAAGCCCCTCATATCGTTTTTCAGGACGGTGAAATCGGTGTAGGTTATCTCCTTGATGATGCCGCCCGAATCCTCGTTGGTGACGGTGACAGCCCACTTGGGGTATTTCACGCCCCCCGCTCTTATGGAGCTGTCGTCCTCGGCGATGTAGTCGAATCTCAGCGCGGCGTTCACTCCCGCGTAAGCCGAGCCGTCGGCGTAGAAGATATCGCTGTTCGCGTTCAGGTCTGCGACGCTCCGCCCGATGTAGCCGTAGGCTTTTTCCGCGTACCGTTCGCCCTCCTTCGAGTGGAAGGTCAGTACGATGAGCAGCACGATCACCGCGATGACGACAACTCCCGCCGCTATGAGTATCACTTTCGGGTTCATCAGACGTCGCACCGCCGCCCTGCCGCTTTCGCCCTTGTTCTCGTCGATAGCCTTTACTTCTATGACCTTCGGCGCATCGTCCTTTTTCTTCGTCAGCAGACCGAACACCCCGCCGCTTTTATTTTTGCTCTGCGATGACGTATCCGCCCCGCAGAAGGGGCATTTATCCAGCTTCCCCGAGGTCTTTTTTCCGCATTCGGGACATTTCATAACGCACACCTCCCCGCGTGTTTCTTCTATTATACCACTCCTGCACCGATATGTCAATTCGGTATCCGGAAATTAAGGACTGCTGTGTGCGCCCGTGTCGGCTTTGCGGGCTTGGTCAGGCTTTCCGCTTGCCCGCCTGACGGCTTTTTTGTAGGGGTGCGGCTTTTGCCCGCCTGACGGCGGGTCTGTTGCCTGCCTTGCGGCAGGTTTGGGGGTTGCACGGCTTTGGGGGTTCGGTACGCTTTTGCCTGCCTTGCGGCAGGTTTGGAAGTTGTGCAATAATCGCTCCGCTCTATTGCACAATTAAATCGGCGATTCGGTCTGTTCACGTTACTTTGTGCGGGGCGGTTCGATTCTGCCCTTACTTATCGGCTTTTCTTTGGTATCGCCGATTTAACTTTCGGACTTGCGTTTCTCGGTCGGCTTTGTGCTGTCGGTACGTGTGCTTTTTGCGCCTGCGGCGCAACGGGGGCGCCGCCCCCACGCGAACTGCGTTCGCTCCCCTGCAAGGGAAAACCCTTCTGAAGAAGGGTTATT
>CACZJT010000184.1 GCA_902781565.1 uncultured Ruminococcus sp. | reverse complement strand
GACCGCAGCTGTGCTGTCGCACTGCAAGGGAGTTTGACGCAGCAATGTGGAATTTTATCCGAAAGATTTGTGCTGATATTTTCTTGGATTGCTATAATGGAAAGGGGAAACATGATGCATAACGACGACCACACCCGTATGCCGCGCAGACTGCTCGATAAACCCGACGCTCTGCCGTCGATGTTCATAAACGATATATCGAAGCTGTTCATGCACCGCATACGCCGCAGCTCCGAGCGCTTCGGGATACCCCACGGCTACCATAAGCTCCTGATGGAGCTTGCGCACAACGATGAGCTGACACAGCTCCAGCTTGTGAAGCTGACCCACCTTACAGCTCCCACCGTGTCGGTGGCGCTCGAAAAAATGGAAGCCGACGGGCTTGTGACCCGTACCCCCGACCCCGAGGATATGCGCCGCATAAAAGTAGCCCTCACCGATAAGGGGCGCGAGAAGGACGAAGCAGTAAGGCAGGCATTCCGCTCCGCAGACGCGCAGCTGACGAAGGACATACCCGCCGAACAGCTCGAAGCGCTCATGCCCGTACTGCGGCATATGCTCAGAAATATGTTGGAGGAGGAAAGCTCTTGAAGTTCGCAAAATACTTAAAGCCCTATCTGCCCTTCGTTCTTCTTGCCCCTCTATGCATGGTGGGCGAGGTCACGGTAGACCTGCTACAGCCCAAGCTCATGTCGCGTATAGTCGATGACGGCGTATTGGGCGGTGATATGGGGCTTATCATCACTACGGGGATAATAATGCTCGTGACAATAATCATAGGCGGCGGCTGCGGAGCAGCGTCCTCGGCGTTCGCGGGTTGTGCGTCGCAGGGGTTCTCACGCGATGTGCGAAACGACCTGTTCGCCAAGGTCATGAAGCTCTCATTTCAGCAGACCGATAAGTTCACCACGGGCTCGCTGGTCACAAGACTCACCGCCGATGTGACCGCATTACAGCAGATGGTGGATTTCGTTATCCGCGGCTTTGTCCGCAATATCATAATGTTCATCGGCGGGATCATCATGATGCTGACCCTCGATATCGGCTTCGGTACGGTCATAGCCGTGGCTCTGCCCGTGGAAGCGGTGATAGTGGTGCTTATAATGCGATACGCTAACCCACTATATGCTGTCGTGGCGAAGCGCCTTGACACGGTAAACTCCGTCATGCAGGAGAACGTCACGGGGGCAAGGGTCGTCAAGGCATACGTCCGCGAGAGCCGCGAGGAACAGCGCTTCAACGACGCCAACATGGGGCTCATGGAGTCGAACCTGAAAGTTCAGCAGATGATGGCTCTGCTCTCGCCGCTGCTCATGGTGATAATGAATATGTCGGTTCTTGCGGTCATCTACATAGGCGGCTTTCGGGTGGAAGCCGGGGAGATGCAGGTCGGCGAAGTCATGGCGGCTATAACCTACCTGACCCAGGTGCTTCACGGGATAATGATGATCTCAATGATGTTCCAGACCCTTTCGAGAGCTTCCGCGTCTGCGAAGCGTATCTCCGAGGTCATGGAAACAGAACCCGTCATAAAGAGCGCAGATATCTCTCCCGAGCTTCCCGAACACGGGACGGTAAGGCTCAGAAACGTGACCTTCGCTTATCCCTCCTCCGGCGGCGCACCCGTACTGGAGGGGATAGACCTCGATATCAGACAGGGGGAAAACATTGCGATACTCGGCGCAACGGGCTCGGGCAAATCCTCACTCGTGAACCTTATCCCCCGCTTCTACGACCCCGATGTGGGCGAGGTCTCTGTTGACGGCGTAAACGTGAAAGACTTCCCGCTTGACGACCTGCGGCGCAGGGTGGGGATAGTCCTTCAAAAAAGCGAACTGTTCTCCGCGACCGCCGCCGATAACATACGCTGGGGCGACGAGAGTGCGGATATGCCGCAGATAGCCGAAGCCGCGGAGATAGCACAGGCGGACGAGTTCGTGTCGAAGCTCCCCGAAGGCTATGACAGCATGATAGCCGAAAAGGGTGCCTCACTCTCGGGCGGTCAGAAGCAGAGAATGTCAATTGCCCGCGCGGTGCTGAAAAAGCCCGAGATACTCATTTTCGATGATTCCACATCGGCGCTCGATCTCGGCACGGAAGCAAAACTCAGACAGGCGCTGAACGATAAGCTGAAAGGCACTACGGTCATAACTATAGCCCAGCGTATCGCAAGCGTCATGAACTGCGACCGCATAGCAGTCCTCGACCGCGGAAAAATGGTGGGCTGCGATACCCACGAAAAACTGCTTGAGAGCTGTGAGGTCTACCGCGATATATACAGCTCGCAGATGAAAACAGAGGGAGGTGATGAGTAATGCCCCCGATGCCGCCCATGGGACCCGCAAAGCGTGGTCCGGGAGGACCAAACGCGGGTCGGATAAACGCCGAGAAGCCTAAGAACGGCAGAAAGACCCTCGGAAGGCTCCTAAGATATATCGGCAGGAGCGAGTATCTGTTTTTCGGACTGCTGGCGGTCATGCTCACCATAACGCTCCTCGGACTTGCCGCGCCCTATATCCAGCAGATAGCCATAGACTGCATAACCCCGAAGGACGGAGAGCTCGCCATAGACTCATCAAGACTCATACGTTCCCTTATCGCTCTGGGAGCGGTGTACCTTGCGAACTCGCTGTTCTCCTATCTACAGGGGATATTCTCGGCACGGCTCTCACAGCGGACAGTCAGCACCATGCGCCGCGACCTTTTCGGCGACCTTGTGCGCCTGCCGATAAAATACTTCGACACTCACCGACACGGCGATATCATGAGCCGCATGACGAACGATGTTGAGAACATCTCAAACACCATCTCCCAGTCCATAGGCTCTCTGATATCGGGAGTGCTGACGGTCATAGGCTCTATAGCTATAATGCTGACCTACTCGCCGCTCCTGACCCTCATATCCCTCTCCACCGTTATCCTCACCATATTCACCTCGGGCAAGATGACGAAGTTCATGCGCAAATACTTCCTTGAACAGCAGGTGATACTCGGAAGGCTCAACGGTCATGTGGAGGAAATGGTGACGGGCTACCGCACCGTTGTTTCCTATTCAAAGGAACAGGCTTCCATAGACGCCTTTAACGAGATGAGTGATGAGCTTCGCAAAACGGGCATACGTGCCCAGATATGGTTCTTCCGCAAATTTCCGTAAAACCTTCTTGATTATCTCAACCAGATATGCTATAGTACCACCACTTTATCGCCAATTATCGTAATCTATCGCTAAGTGTTACCAAATTACCGTAAAATCGGTGTTTTTGAGGGTAGAAATGGAGAAAACGGCGTATCTGCGCTGTTTCGGAAAAATCATCAAAATGAAGATTTTGGGTAGAAACTTGGTAGAAGCCTACCGCCGTCAAGGTTGGTAGAAAGTTGGTAGAAACCCTAAAACAAACGGTAGAAAGCCTGTTGACAAAGCAAACTGAATAATGGACAATAGCGGACG
>CACZJT010000183.1 GCA_902781565.1 uncultured Ruminococcus sp. | reverse complement strand
GCCGCGCGAGGCTGGCGAGGATTCCTAAGGGCGAGGAGCCCTTAGGCAGGGGAGCGCGAAGCGCGTGGGGGCAGAGCCCCCGTTGCGCCGAAGGCGCAATTAAGCAAGCGAACCTAAACCACAAAGCGCCCCCAAGAACCGCAAGTCCGAAAGTCCAAGTTAAATCGGCGATACCAAAGAAAAGCGTGCAGTAAGGGCAGAAGCGAACCGACCCGCACAAAGTACCGTGAACAGACGTATCGCCGATTTAATTTCACGAAACAGCGAAGCGCATTTCGTGAAACCCCAGACCCGCCGTCAGGCGGGCAAAAGCTGACCAAGCCCGCAAAGCCGACACGGGCGAGGGTATTAACTTCGTTAATACGAGAACGGGCGAGGGTATTAACTTCGTTAATACGAGAAACCTTTAGGTTTCCCTCGCCCCTACATTGGGCGTGCGTTATAGGAGGTCGGGGCAAGCCCCGACCATACACCGAATCATGCGGGGCAAGTGGCGGGAGCTGCACCAACGCAGTTGTGCCGCCCCGCCCTACATCGGATTGAGATAACCTCACAAATCATGGTTTATGAGATAATATAACGTCCCGAAACTTTTTCGCTTCGGGACGCTTGTTATGTACCTGTTTTGCTCTTCCTTTGCCGCCTTAGTACCATCAGCACTATGAATACCCCCAACAACGCTCCGAGAGTGTCTATCAATACGTCCCTCGCCATCATCGCTCTCCCGGGGACGAAGCTCTGGTGGTATTCGTCCGTCATCGCGTAGATGACCGTGAACACGAGCCCCAGCGCCGCGGCTGTCAGCTCCTTTCGGGGACGGGGCAGCGCTAAAAACAGCTGGAACGCCAGCTGCGCCAGTATCGCATACTCCGTGAAATGCGCTCCCTTGCGTATTATCGCTGATACCGTGCTCCTTATTTGGAGCTGATCCATTGCGGTCATCTGCGAAAGCTCGGGAAAGAATACCCGCAGTATCAGATCCGATATACACCCGCTGGACAGAGAGGACATCTCGGCGTTCTGAGATGAGAACAGGAATATTATCACGCACATTATCGCTACCAGTATCATGAAAATGATAGCGTGTATAGATATGCGCAGGTGTGGTCTGCGTTTCAGCTCTGTTCCCGACATTCGCTCATTATCCTTTCCGCCGCACTCATCAGGGCTTGCTTTTCATTGGGTATGCAGTCATCGACCACCAGCGCTAAAAGCTTGCCCAGCATTTCGCCGATCTCTCTGCCCTTTAGCCCCAGCGCCGCCATATCTCCTCCCCGCACCTCAAGCTGTGCCAGAGTCAGACAGCTGCTCTCCGCCATCAGCTCCCCCGCCAGCTTTTCGATCTCGGTCAGAGCCGCGAGCTTTTCCCCGCGCATATATTCCGACTGCGCCAGCGTATCGGCGCGGCGTACTTTCAGCCAGTCGGCGAAGAATTCGTACCCGTGAGCCGAGAGGAACCTCCTCACGGGCTTTCTTTCGGGCGGGAAGCGGTCGTCATGGTATTGTATGAGAGCGCAGACCTTCTCGCGGGTGGAGTTGTCGGCTTTGAGCCTGCGGAGTATCGTGTCGGCGAGCTTTGCGCCCTCGGTGGGGTGCTTCTTGAAATGCGAAACGCCGTTCTCATCGACTGTTGCGACTGTGGGCTTTGCGATATCGTGGAGCAGCATGGTGAGCCTTATCAGCTCCTCGGCGGGGGCATTATCCACCGAATAGGTGATATGTTCCCAGACGTCATAGCAGTGGTGAGGGTTGTTCTGTCTGAAACCGAAGCAGGGAGCAAGCTCGGGTATCACCTCGGCGATGATGTCCCTGTATTCTCTTAGAGCCTTCCCCGCGAAGGGCTGAACCAGCAGCGTTTTAAGCTCCGAATAAAGTCTTTCCGCCGAAACGTTTTTAAGGTCGCCGCGCATATCGAGGGCGGCGCGGGCGGTGGGTTCGTCGATAGCGAAGCCCGTTTTTGCGGCGAATCTGACGGCGCGGAAGATACGCAGGGCGTCCTCATCGAAGCGCTTGCGGGGGTCGCCGACGCAGCGAATGACCCCGCGGGACATATCCTCTCTGCCGCCGAAGGGGTCGTAGAGCCTGCCGCGGAGGTCGAGGCACATGGCGTTCATGGTGAAGTCGCGGCGTTCGAGGTCGCCGTCGATATCGCGGACGAATATGACCTTATCGGGGCGGCGGTGGTCGGAGTAATCGCCGTCGGTGCGGTAGGTAGTTATTTCAAGCTGACTGCCCTCGATGATGACGGTGACTGTGCCGTGTTTGAGACCCGTCGGGATACGAGTGAAGCCCGAGAACACCCGCATAGTCTCCTGGGGGAGAGCGGAGGTGCAGATATCCCAGTCATGGGGCGTACTGCCGCGGAGGGTATCACGAACGCACCCGCCCACGCACCAAGCCTCGAACCCTGCCTTTTCCAGCAGAGAGAGCGCAGTGCGGGCATAAGTAGGGATATTGACTTCGAGGTGTTCCATAAGTTCACTTCCTTTCGGGGGTAAATTATAATTCGGAATTCGGAATGCGGAATGCGGAATTGAAGGTGTCCGCCTGCGGCGGACGGATATGCGGTCGCTTCGCTCCGCATGATTTAGAAAGTGGGAAATTACCGCAGGCGCAAAGTACGAAAAGCGCACCAAGCAGCACAGCAAGCGGGTCCAGCCGCGCGAGGCTGGCGAGGATTCCTAAGGGCGAGGAGCCCTTAGGCAGGGGAGCGCGAAGCAGCCGCGCGAGGCTGGCGAGGATTCCTAAGGGCGAGGAGCCCTTAGGCAGGGGAGCGCGAAGCGCTGGGGGCAGAGCCCCCGTTGCGCCGAAGGCGCAATTAAGCAAGCGTACCGACAGCACAAAGCCGACCGAGAAAAGCAAGTCTGAAAGACCCGAGTTAAATCGGCGATATCAAATAATCGTGCAGTAAGGGCATAAGCGCCCCGACCTGCATAACGTCCCGTGAACAGATGTATCGCCGATTTAATTGTGCAAAAGAGCTCGCCCCTACATTGGGCGTGCGTTATAGGAGGTCGGGGCAAGCCCTGTACGAACATAGTTCGTACCCCCTACACCAAATAGTGCAACGCGGTCAGCCCTGCAAATTATGATTTGTGCTTTAAAGATTATACCACACTCTCCGAAATATTTCAAGCCCTCGGAAAAGAAAAAACACGGAGACCGTTCGGGGGCGTTCCTATGTGTGTTCGTTTTGCGTGCTGTCAGCGGAATAAAAAACCGAGGGCTTTATTTGAAAAACCAAAAAACCGAGGGGTTTATTTGAAAACCCAAAAAAGCCGATAAGGATAAGGATAAGGATAAGGATAAGGGTGAGGATAAGGATAAGGGTGAGGATAAGGGTGAGGGTGAGGATACAGAGAGATATTTCGCCTGACGGCGAAAACGCCCCCCCCTCACCATAAAGGTCGCATAGCTTACAAATTCATACTCACCGAAAGAAAAACGCCGCAGGCACGCCCGCCTGCGGCTGCTGTAATATCTGTCGGACTGCCATTGTTTCAGTCGTCCTGCTCGATCTCGTGCTGCTTCTTCGGGATACGCTTGATGGGGTCGTAGACCCACTTCTTACAGCTTGAATCGGTCTCGACCAGACCGCTCTTTTCACATACTACCTTGTCGCCGTCCTTGGAGCGGTCGCCGAACTGACAGTATGAGCAGGACGGAGCGATGCCGTTGCCGAAATAATTCTTCTTTTTTGCCATTTTCTAACATCTCCCCGCGGAAAAGTTTTTCACTGATATATTATATCATATCCTGTCCGAAAATACCAGTCTTTTTCGTAAAATTGTTAAAAAAATCATCATTATAAGGCAAACCGAGGGGAGAAAATTGTTGAAATTGACGATAAACTCCGTCCTCGCCGAGACCTCCGCAGCCTTTTCTCCGAATAATCGGAACATCGGCACCGCGATAAGCCCCGCTGTCACCGCACAGACAGCCCTCGCCGCGATGAAAGGCTTGACCGAAAACCTCCCGCCCACTATAGCCGCTATCTGCAATATCACACACACTCCCCCGAATGCCGCCGCTCCGCATATGACGGACAGCAGGCGGTAGGGTCTGCCGCTTATGTCCGCGAGCCGCGATATTTCAAGATAGCTCTCGGTGACTACAGCACCGTTCACGCTCATGATGTCGGGGAAACGTGCGGGCAGACAGCCCTTTACCGCCGAAAGCAGCGCCGCGAACAGCAGCATCATCCCGCAGGCTTTGAGAAGCGCCTCCCCCGCCGCAGTCACGCTCTCGGTCAGCAAAGCGCCTCTCCCGCCGCGCTCCGAAGGGTCGGCGTGAGGGGGTTCATGGACGGTCACGGGGAACAGTCGGTACATCACCGCCGCGAATATGAGATTCGCCGCTATCACAGACAGGTAGATGAGCAGTCCCGTCCGCTTTGAGCCGAACACCGCAACGCCTATCACTCCCGTGAAAAACGCGGGACCTCCGTTGCAGCAGGCGCAGAGCAGCCGAGCCGCCGACTTTCGGTCGAGAGCGCCCCTGTCGTAAAGCGCCGCCACCGCCGCCGCTCCCGTGGGATAGCCCGCGAAGTTCGAGATGAGGAACACCGCTCCGAGCTGTGCGGGGAGCCCCAGCACTTTAGCGAGGGGCTTCAGGGGCTTTGCGAGGTATATGTACGCGCCGCCGCGCATGAGCATATCCGCGGCGGTCATGAAGGCGAACAGGGACGGCACTATGACGTTCACGCAGCGCATGAACGCCGACTTCACGCCCCCCGACACCTCCTCCGAGTGAGTTACGAGCAGCACCGACCAGGCGGCGAGCAGTATGAATCCTACGGCGTGTTTGAATTTCTTTAGTATCTTCATGCTTCTATCTGTCTCCTTATATTGCCAATGGCGCTTTTTTCGAGCCGTGATACCTGAGCCTGAGAAATGCCTATCTCGCGGGCGACCTCGACCTGCGTCCTGCCCTGAATGTAGCGCAGGTCAAGGATATTGCGCTCACGTTCGGGCAGGCGCTGCACCGCGTCGCGGACGAGAAATTCGTTGAGTGCGGTGGTGCTGTCGGTCTTGTCGCTCATTTGATCGAGCAGGTAGAGGGTATCCCCCGATTCGGAGTACACGGGTTCATAGAGAGAAACGGGGTCTGCGGAGGCTTCGAGGGCAGCCACCACGTCGCAGCGTTCCGCGCCTATCTCCTCGGCGATCCGATCTATCGAGGGCTCGCGCTGATCTTCGGCGGTAAGGCGTTCCTTTGCCTGCATAGCCTTGTAAGCGAGGTCGCGCAGGGAGCGGCTGACGCGGACGGGGCGGTAATCGCGCATATAGCGTTTGACCTCGCCGAGTATCATGGGGACGGCGTAGGTACTGAGCCTGACGTTCATATCGGTATCGAAATTATCTATTGCCTTTATGAGCCCAATGACGCCGACCTGAAAGAGATCGTCGGCACAGGGAGTATTTTTTCCCGCTCCGCGTCCGAGGAATCTCTGCATGACGCTGAGCACGAGCCGCAGGTTTCCGCGGATAAGTCTGTCGCGGGCTTTCATATCGCCCTGTCTGCATTTGAGCAGCAGTTCGCGGGTCTCCTCCTCTCCGATAAGCTCCAGCTGTGAGGTATTTATGCCGCTGATCTCGACCTTTGTATACTGCATTTAAGGCTTCCTCCGTATCACTTGTGATATCGGGATTATTCCCGAAACCGTCCGAAGCTATACGAAAAAAGAGCTGTAAAGATATTCCTGCGGAAAAGATATGCGGCGAGCGGAAAAGATATTCTTACCATTGACGAACATCAACGAAATCTTTGTGCGGGATAGACAGAAATGCGTACATCAAATTGTGCAAACATATGATTTAAAATTTAACTTAGACATATTTCGTTATTAGTTGCACGCGAACGTGCAAAAAAAGGGCATTTTCCCGCTATTTATAGAGGGGCTTGATAATTCGGAATTCGGAATGCGGAATTCGGAATTGAAGGTGTCCGCCTGCGGCGGACGGATATGCGGTCGCTTCGCTCCGCCGAAGCCGCAAAGCGCAGAGAGTATAAAATGACCGCAGGCACAAATAAAGAAAGCGGCACACTGTAGCACAGACAGCGGGTCCAGCCGCGCGAGGCTGGCGAGGATTCCAAAGGGCGAGGAGCCCTTTGGCGGAGGTTTGGAGGCAGAGCCTCCAATCGCACCGAAGGTGCGACACAGCAAGTCCGCACAGACAAGAAAGCCAAAAAAGAAACGCAAGACCGAAAGACCAAAGTTAAATCGGCGATACCAAAAAACGTTCAGTAAGGGCAGAAACGTCCCGCCCCGCACAAAGTACCGTGAACAGACATATCGCCGATTTAATTGCGCGAAAGAGCGTAAGCGATTTTCGTGCAACCCCAGACCTGCCGTCAGGCGGGCAAAAGCTGACCAAGCCCGCAAAGCCGACACGGGCGAGCGAGGGTATTAACTTCGTTAATACGAGAAACCTTTAGGTTTCCCTCGCCCCTACATTGGGCGTGCGTTATAGGAGGTCGGGGCAAGCCCTGTACGAACTTGTTCGTACCCCCTACACCGAAATCATGCACGTCAAAGGGGCGGGAGCTGCACCAACGCAGCCCAGCCGCCCCGCCCTACATCGGTTTGTGCAGTACGGTCAGCCCCTCAAATTATGAGTTATATATCATGAAAGGACTGTTGCTTATGAGTATTTCATTATCGGATTTTGCGGCAAAATACGCCGAGTGCGGGAACGCTTACGAGGCTGCCTGCGCGGCAGGCGCTAAACGCGGCGCGGAAGCCGCTATCGAGGGCGTCAGATGCCTTTTTACCCGCGCGGTCGCAAATAAGACGGCTATGCTCCGCGTCAGACGCGCCCGCTGTCCCGCCGAACAGGGACTCCGCCGCCTTGCCTTCGGACGCAATAACGATGCGGCGGCTCTCGCTTTCGCTGAGACCGTTACCCCGGAGATGATCGAGAAAGCAGACCTCTTCGGAGTGTCCGAGATCAAGGCGGGCAAAGGGGTCATAGAGATCAAGTTCTTCGATCGGCTCAAAGCCCTCGACCTCCTTGCCGCCGCCGAGCGTGACGAGGGAAGCGCCGCCGCCGCGGAATCCCTTATCGGCGCTATCTACGGCAGGAACGAAGATGACGAGGGAGGGGGCGGGATATGAGCATACCCACGCGTAAACTGCGATTCTCCCCGAAACAGCGGACTGTCTTCCGCTGGTGGAACACCCCGGGGCTCGCGGAAAACGACGGGCTCATCTGCGACGGCGCGGTGAGGTCGGGAAAGACTATGTGTATGTCATTCTCCTTCCTCATCTGGTCGATGACGAACTTCTCGGGCAGGAGCTTCGCGATATGCGGAAAGACCATCACTTCGGTGCGGAGAAATGTCCTCGGCTCGCTGAGGGAGCTTGCGCGGGAGGCGGGCTTCGGGATATCCGAAAAGCTGTCACAGCATTACTTCGACGTGACCCTCGGCGGGAAGTCCAACCGCTACTACCTTTTCGGCGGCAGGGACGAGAGCTCGGCGGCGCTCATTCAGGGCATGACCCTCGCAGGGGTCATGTTCGACGAAACGGCGCTCATGCCGCGCAGCTTCGTTGAGCAGGCGATAGCGCGTTGTTCGGTCACGGGGGCGAAGCTCTGGTTCAACTGCAATCCTGCGGGGAACAGCCATTGGTTCAAGCGGGAGTACATCGACAAAGCCGCAGAAAAGCGGCTCATAGTCCTGCACCTCACTATGGAGGACAATCCCTCGCTTTCCCCGTCGGTGAGGGCGCGTTACGAGCGGCTCTACACGGGGACTTTTTACGAGCGTTTCGTGCTGGGAAAGTGGTGCGACGTCAGCGGGCTCATATATCCGATGTTCTCGGAGAAGCGGCACGTCCTCCGCGAGCTTCCGCGGGAGTTCGGGCGGTACGTGGTGAGCTGTGATTACGGGACGGTGAACCCTTCGAGCTTCGGGCTCTGGGGGGAGAGCGGCGGCGTGTGGTACAGGGTCGCGGAATACTATTTCGACTCGCGGCGCGAGGGGCATCAGCGGACGGACGAGGAGCATTATGCGGGGCTGGAGAAGCTGTGCGGAGAGAGGGAGATCGAGCGGGTGATCTGCGACCCGTCGGCGGCTTCCTTCATTGAGTGCATAAGGCGTCACGGGAGGTTCCGTGTGGCGCCCGCGAAGAACGATGTGATAAGCGGCATAAGGCGGGTAGGGGATATGCTGAACGGCGGGAAGTTAATGTTTTCGGCGGCGTGCGGGGACTGCATAAGGGAGTTCGGGCTGTACCGCTGGGACGACAGTGCCGCCGCAGACAGACCCATTAAAGAGAACGATCATGCGATGGACGATGTAAGGTATTTTGCCGCGTACATCTCACAGCCGCGGGAGAGCTTTTTCTGTGCGGCGGTGAAGAGATAGATCATAATTTATGGGGCGGGATAATAATTCGGAATTCGGAATGCGGAATTCGGAATTGAATGTGTCCGCCTGCGGCGGACGGATATGCGGACGCGGTTTCGCGAGCGAAACGCGCTCCGCCGAAACAGCAAAGCATAGAAAGTGAAGTCTGACCGCAGGCACAAAAAAAGAAAGCGGCACTCTGTAGCACAAACACGCCGGTTGCAAGGGGCGGCGTTAGCCCCTTGCCGAGGTCAAGGGCGAGGAGCCCTTGCAGGGGAGCGCGAAGCGCGTGGGGGCAGAGCCCCCGTTGCGCCGCAGG
>CACZJT010000182.1 GCA_902781565.1 uncultured Ruminococcus sp. | reverse complement strand
GAAACGCAAGACCGAAAGTCCAAGTTAAATCGGCGATATCAAAGAAAAGCCGATAAGTAAGGGCAGAAACGCCCCGACCCGCACAAAGTACCGTGAACAAGACGTATCGCCGATTTAATTGCACGAAAGAGCGTGAGCGATTTTCGTGCAACCCCCAAACCTGCCGCAAGGCAGGTGTAAGCCGCACCCCCATGAGGTCGGGGCAACGGCACCCACGCCGTGGTGCGCCGACCCTAATAATGCGGGACGAATGGCGGGAGCTGCACCAACGCAGCCCAGCCGCCCCGCCCTACATCGGTTTGTGCAGTACGGTCAGCCTTACAAATTATGATTTGAGCTTCGCTTTTTCTATCATCGCACAGTGGAAATAATACTCCACCGTGATCTCGTTCTTGTAGTCTGTTACGTTTTCATAGCCGCCGTCTTTCACCATGTCGTAGATGACGCTGTGCGTGCCCTCGGGACGCTCCTTGCCTTCCGAAAGCTCCTTGTACATATCGGGAGGTATCGGCATCTGTGCGTACTCCCCGCCGTCGGCAAATCCCAGAAAATACTCCCCTTTAGAGGTAGACAGCACGTATTCGTTAAGCTCCGCCTTCGTGGTGCTTCTCAGGTCGCTCGCGATGTTCTTGACGCTGAAAGAGAATATCACCACCGAGACTACCGATACCACCGCGCCCATGATGAACGCCAGTATCTTTACGCCCGAATTTTCCTTTCCCACACAGAACTTGAAGAACAGGAATATCTCCGCTCCGAGTATCGCTATCGCCAGTATCAGACAGCCGCAGTTTATCGTCATGAAGTGCTCTATCTCAGCCTTGCCGCCAAGAAAATCCGCGTCCGCGAGCATATTCTCCCTCACCTTGAATGCTCCCCAGCAGGGAAGCATCAGCGCCAGCGAGATGAACATCCACAGCTTCGACTGCCTGCGGTAGTGGGAATACTGCGCCAGCGCACCTGCGAGATCGCTGCCGAACATAAAGACCGCCTCCTGTCAGCGCATAGCGTCATATGTATTCTTGGCTTCCTGATAAGCCTGCGCGGAGGAATTGTAATACTTCTGCGCCTGATCGTAGTTGGAATTTGCTCTCGTCTGCTCGTCAACAGCTTTTTGGAGGTTATCGGTATACTTGGACATAGCCGCTTCGACCTCTGCTATAGCGCTGTCGAACTCTCCGAGCCTTGCCTCGTACTCGTCCACCGTATAGAGGGTGCCGCCCTCCTCCGCGGTGCCGAACATCTGACAATAGGCTATGCCGCTCACGGTGTTTATCGCAAAGCCCGTGCTTACGGCTTCGGGGTCAAGTATGTTCTTTATCTCCTCGCCGTCGGTATCCTTTTCGCGGATATACCAGAAGGAGAACGGCTCCATGTTGTCAAAGCTCAGATTTTCCGCATTTCCGAACTGTCCCGATTTTTCGCGGGTCTCGGCGGCGCGGTTGATCTCCGAAATGGACTTCGCCATCATCGAATCGCTGATCTTCAGCGGCTCAAGACCGTTCTCGGCGCGGAGGTTATTGCACTGACGGATATATTTGAGTGCAGCCCTGACGTTATCATAGGCTGTACCGTCGCCCACGTCGCCCCTCGCAGTAGAGCTTGCGTATACCGATTCCGAGATGATGCCCACGGCGTCGGTACTTCCGATAAACTCAAAGAAGCCGATGGCGTCCACAACATAATTGGGCTGAGACTTCATGGCAGTCTCATACTCCCGCTGTGCGTTCGCAACATTTGAGTCGGCGTTCTTCTTGCTTATCTCGGCAGTAGTGAGCCTGTTCCTCGCGTTTTCGAGCACCAGCTCTGCGGCGCGTACCTTAGCCTCCTGTTCAGCCTTCTGCTGAGGGTCGGTGGTACTGGCGGTGGTGGTAGTAGTGGTCGTTGTGGGACGTGCGGTGGTCGTGGTAGTAGTGGTAGTTGTGAGCGGCGGCGGTGTGGTAGTGGTCATGGGAGTTGTCGTCGTCATCGTAGTTGTGGGTATCACCGTAGCCTTGGTGGTCTTCTGAGTGGTCTTGCCCTTCTTGATCGTAGTCACCTTGGGGTCGGGAGCTGTCACCGTCGGAACGGTAACGAGGTAGTTCTTCGTTGTGGTCTCCGCGAAATAAGCGGTGGTTGTGGTAGTCTCCCCGGGTTCTTCGGTAACGACGGGCTTGGTATTGTTGCTGTCGGTGCTTACCGTTACCTTGCGTACATCGACCTTTCCGCAGCCCGCAAGCAGCATAGCCGCCGCAGCCGCAAGTATTATCTTCTTTTTCATTTTCCTTTTCTCTCCTTAAACTGTAAAAACCGTAACGTCGTATTATAACGTAAAGAATCTCTGTGAGCAGGTGTAGCTCTCGCCTGCCGCAAGCTCACTGTAGCCGCTTACTTCGTGCGGCAGCGAAAGGTTCGCGCTGTTTATCATAGCTGTCATGGGTTCGGGGCAGAAATAGCCCTTACCGCCCTTGTCGTTCCACATATTCCAGAACTTGAATTCACGCGAGACCTCGTTGCAGACCCGTCTGCCCGAAGCCTTATCGGTTATGACAACGCCGTAGAAAGGCTTGCCGTCGAGGGTGCCCTCCTCCGCTGTGTACATATCGTTAGAGATCATATGCAGCACGGGGCGCATGGAGCCGTTCTTGTAGCGCATATCCTTTGCGGTCAGGGGCAGCAGCTTTTCGGTAGGCAGGCAGCGCCCGTCCAGCTCGCACTTCTCGCCTATGGGGACCTGCAATCTCAGCCCTTTCTGTTTTCCGCCGATAGTGATAGGCGCATTTATACAGGTATGAGTGCAGAGGGAAACGGGGAGCTTCTTAACGCTCTTGTTAGTGAGCCTGATAGTCTGCACGAGCCCCTTTTCCTCCGAAAGCTCAAAAGTGTATTCTATCTCGAAATCGAGGGGGAAATACTCATACATAGGGTCGTTCTTATCGAATGTATAAGAAGTCACGAGGGTAGCCTTTTCGCCGTCCTCGGAGCAGCTCACGACCTTATGAGGGCGCTTATGCACCCAGCCGTGGATAAAGTTGCCGAGAGCCTTCTCATTGACGGGCAGGTGATATTCGCCGTCGGAGGTCTTCAGGAGCCCGCCGTCGAAGCGATTAGGCAGGTAGAGGGTCGGAAGACCCCATATCTCTCTTGCGCGGTCGATCTCATCGGCTGTAACATCTTCTGAATATCTGAACACCTCAACGCCGAGGGTATCATCTTTCAATCTCCACACGGAGGAGCCGTACTGTGGGGAAACGATAGCGGTATATTTACCTGCCGCAAGTTTAACGCAGCTGACGCCCTTCACGAGTGCTCCGTTTATTGCTTCTGTCATTTCATTCATACCTTCCTGTATATCTATTATGCCGCGGGGATATGTGTGCATATCCCTACACTTTTTAATTATAGCATATCCCGAGAAAAATATCAAGTCTTTTTTGTATACGTTTTCAAAAAAACCGACTAAATTTCCCCCATGTTATTTGGGGCATATTCCCATAAAGCATAATTTCTGAGAATCAAAGACAACCAACACGGAGAAATTGCGTTAGCAAAAAAGGCGGGCAAAGACAACTGAAACGGAGATATTGCGTTTGCAAAAAAGGCGGGTCCAGCGCCGCCAACGCGCTGGCGGGGCTTGGGTCGGAGCCCCATTATAATCAGACCGCGCGCAAAGTATCTTACCGACCTGCACAAACCACGCGCGGTCTGTTCTTCCTTTGGCGCGCGGCGAAGCTCGCGC
>CACZJT010000181.1 GCA_902781565.1 uncultured Ruminococcus sp. | reverse complement strand
TAAGGGTCTTTTGCTCTTCGCGCGGTTTGATTAAAATGGGGCGCTGCCCCATACCCTGCCGGGCTAGCGCGCCCGGAGGCGCTTTTTTGCTAACGCAATATCTCCGTTTCAGTTGTCTTTTACCCTCATAAATCATGATTTTTCCTTCTTGCTTTTTAACATCGCCAATCTCTCTTTGGCTTTCTTTTTCTGCGCTTTGCGCTTCTCGCGGCGCTGTCGGCGTATCTCCTCTACGTCCTTGTCATATAATTCCAGCGCTTCCACTACCGAGCCGTCAAAGGCGACCTTGCCCTCTTTCAGATATATCGCACGGTTGCAGGTCGTCGTCAGAGCGTCCACCGAATGCGATACGAACAGCACCGTCACTCCCGTCCGTATCAGCGTAAGTATGCTCTCGCGGCACTTCTTGCGGAACCTCGCGTCGCCTACCGAGAGCGCTTCGTCTATGACCAGTATCTCGGGCTTGATGTTTATGTTTATCGCAAAGCCCAAACGCATTTTCATTCCGCTCGAATACGTCCTTACGGGCTGGTCTATGTACTCGTCAAGCTCCGCAAAGTCGATTATGTCGTCCTCTATGTCGTCTATCTCCGATTCCGTCAGCCCCAGCAAAAGCGCCTTCATGCGGATATTCTCCCGCCCCGTCATCTCCTGCGAGAAGCCCGCCGTCAGCTCCAGCATAGCCGCGACCTTCCCCCGAACGGTGACGTCGCCCCCCGTGGGGTAGCTGACGCCCGTTATCATTTTCAGTATCGTGGACTTTCCCGCGCCGTTGCGCCCGATAAAGCCCACCGATTCCCCGGGGTATATCCTGAAGCTGACCCCGTTCAGGGCGGGGTGCTGTTTCACTCCCCTGTTGTTCGTGAACATCGCCTTAAAGCGGGATTTCTCGCTTGTGTACAGGTAATAGAATTTCTGCACGTCCTCAAATTCCACGGCGGGGGGAGCGCTGTAATCGGGTTCGGGAAAGTCCTCCCCCGTGATGCCTGCTTCCTCGGGCTCGTCGGCGACGGTAGTTTTTTTAACTTCTTCGCTCATTTTATTCTCTCTTTCTTATATAAATCATAATTTGTAAGGCTGACCGTTTTGCACAAATAAGTTGTAGGGCGGGGCGGCTGGGCTGCGTTGGTGCAGCTCCCGCCCTTTGACGTGCATGATTTTGGTGTAGGGTCGGCGCACCACGGCGTGGGTGCCGTTGCCCCGACCTCCTATAACGCACACCCAATGTAGGGGCGAGCATTGCTCGCCCGTGATTACCTGCGGGTTCGGTAGGCTTATGCCTGCCTTGCGGCAGGTTTGGGGGTTGTGCAAAAATCGCATTCGCTCTTTTGCACAATTAAATCGGCGATACGTCTGTTCACGGTACTTTGTGCGGGTCGGGGCGCTTATGCCCTTACTGCACGATTATTTGGTATCGCCGATTTAAATGGGGCGGTCGGCTTGCGTTTCTCGGGTGCGCTTTGACTTGTCGGGTCGTGTGCTTTTTGCTGCAAGGGAAAACCCTTCTGAAGAAGGGTTATTCCCTTGACTCTTTCCTAAGACTTTTGATCTGTGCTACTGTACGCTTTGCGCTTTTTTTGCCTGCGGTCATTTTGCGCTTTCGCTCTTTGTGCTTTGCGGCTTCGGCGGAGCGTGTTTCGCTTGCGAAACCGCGTCCGCATGATCGTCCGCGTCAGCGGACACCTTCAATTCCGCATTCCGCATTCCGAATTCCGAATTATCCCGCTCCTCAAATTATGATTTTGATCTGTATATTACAGCACGTCCGGTATCAGCTTTCTCAGCTTCTTGTAGTAATAGCTCCCGAGAAGTATCAGGAAGATCATCTCCCCGCACATTATCCCCGTTTCAAGCAGATTCTCCCTCGTGAACACGAACGCCGACTGCTCGTAAAGGAAGGTGCGGCGGTAGCCGTTTATGAAGTAGTTTATCGGGTTGAAATACAGGGACTTGCGGATAAGGTCGTTCTTTACCGTCGCCGTGTCCCAGACTATTCCCGAGAGCCAGAACATTCCCGTCATGACAGAACCGATGAGGTTCTCGAAGTCCTTGCTGAACGCCGCCATCGGCGCGGTCGTCCATGTCAGTATCCAGAAGAAAAGGAACATCATCGGACAGTAGTAGAAGAATTGCAGATTGTAAACGCTCGGACAATACCCCGCAAACAACAGTATCACATACATTATCAGCGTCAGCCCGATATGCACCACCAGCGAGGACAGGTTCGTGAAGGTCATGATGTTCGACATCGGAAAGCTCAGCTTCGTGACGTACTGCTTGTTGTTGCGTATCGAACGTGCGCCCTGCAAAATGGCTTCGTTTATGTAGAACCACGGCACATACCCCGTCAGCATGAAAAAGAACCTCGGGAAGCCGTTCACTTTCCCCGAGCCGCGAAGCCCTACCGCAAAGGCGAACCACAGTATGAACAGCGTGAAGGACGGCTTTATCACAGCCCACAAGGGTCCCAACAATGCGCCCTTGTAGGTCTTTTGCAGATTGCTGAGCGCTAAGCGCAGTATCTTCATGCCCTGCCCCTTGTGCTCGCGGAAAATGGTCATCAGACCCGTTTTTTCCTCGTTTTTCGTGGTGTAAAAATACGAGGTCTTTTCGGTATCGGTCATTTGGTCATGTCCTTTCCTGTTATGAAGTCAGCCGCGCGGGCGGTGGAACGTCCGTCACAAGCCGACATATATTTTTCGGTGAAAGCCTTATAGCTCCCCCTCGTGAAGCCCTCATATGCCCGTTTCACCGCGGCTGGAAGCTCCCTCTCGTCGGTGACTATCCCGCAGGGCATATCGCGCTTAAAGTCGAGGTAGAAATCCCGCTCCTCAAGATAATCCTCTAAGTCGGGACACCAGAGGAGCATGGGGCGGTCGAGGAGCGCGTACTCGAACACCGCCGATGAATAGTCGGTCACGAGCATATCCGCACAGAGCATGAGCGTTTCGGTATCTGGTATCTCTGACAGGTCGGTGATGCCCTCCCTCACGCGGGGGTGAGTGCGGATAACGACCTCCCAATCCCCGCCGAGAACGTCCCGAAGTCCCGCGACGGCTCCCTGTCCCACGGTGTACGCCTTTGAAGCGTCCCCGCGGAAGGTCGGCAGATAGAGCAGTATCTTTTTCCCACGCAGTTCGGGGTAAGCCTTGTAAAGCTCCTCACGGCGTAGATGAGCGGCGTTTTCGTCAAAGAACATATCCGTCCGACTGACCCCTGTCGGACGCGCGACGCCCTTTTTAAGCCCGAACGCTTCCTCAAAGGCAGGCACGCAGGCGGGGGAGCTTACCGTCACGAGGTCGATATTGCCCGCAACGCTCCCTTTGAAATCGGGGGAGATGTCGTTAGGTGTGGAGTAGCCGAATTTTTTCAGCGCCCCGCAGGAATGCCACAGCTGCACGACCCGCGTTTCGGGGCGCTTTTCGCAGGCTGACACAGGCAGGAAGTAGTTGCAGACCACGACCCCCGCCGCCCTCGCATAGCGGCGCATGAAGCGGCACATGGCGGTTATCCCCGACACCCCCGCCGCCGCGCGGAAGCAATGCTTTTCGCAGGTATAGCCCCGCCGCGTCAGTTCCTCCCAAAGGGGGCGCATACTGTCGGGGAGCTCCGTGCCGTTGGAGTCGGCAAAAAGTATCAGCTCGGGGTCTATGGGCTTATCCGCCGCCGACCTGTAGCACAGGGGCAGGAGCGTTTTTTGCAGGAGGGTCTTGAAGCGCTGTTTGATGGCGCTTTTTCTGACCGTCCTTTTCGGAGCGCTCGCATTCGTTTCGGGAGTTTCGGGCTTGCGGAGGAAGCGTTTATAGAACCTCCCCGTCAGGCTCTGAGGGAGTGCGAACAGCAGGAGCTGAGCGGCGCAGGGTATCAGAAAGTCCGCAAGCGACGAGAAGCCCATGCGGTGCAGTTTCCACCTCACCTTGATGAATCCCGTGGTATTGCGCAGGTCGCGGCGGCGTTCGAGGTTGCCCTCGGAAACGCGGTAGCGCAGGAGCACCTCGGGGATATTCTCCCCCCGAGAGCCGTTCATGAGCATACGTGCCACGAGATCGTAATCCTCGCACCGACCCACGGTGGTATATCCCCCGACCGCGAGAGCGGCGCGTTTACGATAGACCAGCACGGGGTTATTGAAGGGATTGCGGCGGCGGGCGTAGCGCAAGATCTCCCCATGACCGACGGGGGCGTTTTTGACGGCGATATTCTCGCCCGTGCGGTCGTCAAATTCCTCTATGAAGCCGCCGACTATATCGAGGTCGGGGCGTTCCGCCAGGAGCCGAAGCTGTTTTTTGCAGCGGTCGGGGAGGGCGATATCGTCCGAATCCATTTTAACGATGATATCCGTCCGGGCGGCGCGTATACCCGCATTTGCGCAGGCGCCGACCCCGACGTGGTGTTTTGCCCGAAGCACGCGGAAGCGTTTTCCGTAACGTTCCTTGAACTCCGTTATGACGTTATCGAGAGCGGGGGTAAGCTCGCCGTCGCAGACGAGGATAAGTTCCTCGCAGGGGAAGGACTGAGAGAACATACTTTGCAGGCTTTCCGAGAGAGCGGGAGCCTTTTCCCCCAAATACACGGACATAAGCACGGAATAGTGCGGAAGATCGGATATCACAGCGAAGCTCCTTTCCAAAAAAGCACGATACTAAATAATTATACATCATAACGCTGTAAATTGCAATATATATTTTGACCAAAACAGAGCAGGACAGACGGGGTATGAAGTGTATAAATCATAATTTGGCAGGGCAGAGCCCTGCACGAAGTTCGCGGCATTTTTGCCGCAGGCAAAAATTATTTGCAGTTGAAATATCAGACACCCGCGGCAGTCGGTCAAGGGATTTTGACCCTATGTTAATTTGATGTAGGGAGTATGAAAGCACCTACTTGTGCAAATAAAGAAAGAGGCACTCTGTAGCACAGATCAAAAGTCTTAGGAAAGAGTCAAGGGAAGAACCCTTCTTCAGAAGGGTTTTCCCTTGCAGGGGAGCGCGAAGCGCGTGGGGGCAGAGC
>CACZJT010000180.1 GCA_902781565.1 uncultured Ruminococcus sp. | reverse complement strand
AATAAGCGTAGGGATTTTGAAAAGCGCGTCACTTTGATTGCCGGTATATATAATTTTCAGAACTAATATTTGAACTTGAAGTTAGCGGACAGGTCTATTGTAGATACAGTATATACCATAATAGCGCCAGAGTCCAGCATATCGGAATAATTGTAACCATTATTGTGAAAGGCGCAGCAATTTCAAAAGCCAGTCCAGTTCATAGCGCACATATCGTATTTCATCGCCGTCGGGAATCATCCTGACGGCGATTTTCATTTTTTCGCTCAATGCTTTAGCTGAGCCACCTTTGTTTGCAGAAACATTAGCGGACGCCAGAGCTTATCGCCAAGCTCCTTGATCTCCTCAATATCTTCCTTGTAAACATTGTTCGTGACATTTGCACGGTGGGCAATTTGGTTGATATTGTTGGCGATATTATTCGCAAGTACAGTGAGCCGTTTTAGCTCGTTCTCGTCGATATGGACGATGTAACCCTCGAAGATCATGGCTCTCACAAATGTACTGAGACTGCTCATACCGCTATTCTCAAACTTCTTCTTGATAGCCGCCATTTCCTCAGGGCTTACACGCACTTTCAGATACAATGTACGCTTCTTTTCATCTTTCATTTTTCTTGTTCTCCTTTTTTATTTTTCTCAATTCGGGGTCGTAGGGGCAGCGCCCTCTGCCAAGCCTTGTGAAGTGTGTGTAGTCGCATTTTGCGCCCACACTTCACCGTGCTTGCTACTCTAGCTACTCTAGTTTCGCCCCTGTGGGGCGAATGTCATTTCCGAGCCTTTCGGCTCGGTCGTTTTTCTCGATTTCGAGAATTGGAGCTGTGCGACTTTCTCTGTTTTGTAGATCCCCATAATCAATATAGCGCACTTTCCCGATCACGTCAATAACAATTTTCAAATTTATCAGAATCGTCGAATTTTGATTCGTCAAAATGACCGGATAGCATAAACGGCGAAATAGCGTGATTTTAGTTTTTTGAAGCTCAAAATTCCCCGGACATTTATTGATAAAGTATGAACAAAAGTTTGTGCGCAATGCGGCTTGTATTTCAAATGTAGAGCGCGCTATAAGATGATTTCTTTTGTTAGGGAGAACGAGGACGAGTTTGTGCAGGCGGCTATGGACAATTCCGTTCGGAAGCAGTCCTCGGAGCTTGCCAAGTCCAAGAAAAAGCTGAAAGACGCAGAGAAGCGTATAGCTGAACTGGACAGGTTATTCACACGGCTTTATGAGGATAACGTTTCGGGTAAGATCACCGATGAGCGTTTTGCGGTGATGTCGGCAGGATACGAGGACGAGCAGAAGAAGCTCAGGGCGACTGTTGCCGAGCTGACCGTCTATATTGATAATGCAGAGCAGAAGTCAGCCGATGTGACAGCATTCATCAGGGCAGTACAGAAGTATGAGCGTATCACAGAGCTTACCCCTGAGATCATGCACGAACTTATCGAGAAGATAGTTGTTCATGCTCCCGATAAGAGCAGCGGTCACCGCACTCAGGAGATTGAAATACATTACCGCTTTGATGTTGCCGTAGCGACTGCCGTTGCTGACAGTATGAAGTACGACAAAAAGAGAAAGGCTGCGTAACCACTCAGGTTACGCAACCTTATCTTCAAATCATAAAAACTTCTTTATGAGTACCCGTCTTTTTACGGTGAGGGACAGATATCATTTTCTTTCGGGAAGCTCACGCTTCGGGAGCTTCATCATGTACACGAGATACGCGGCGCAGACCGAGATCTTTACTGCGCACAGCACCAATACGGCATTAGTTTCGCCGACCTTTGCGATCAGGGTATCCCCCGTCACAAAAGCGGAAAGGCAGTTGTTCAGGGCGTGAAAGACGATACAGGGGATAATGCTCCCCGTCCGAAGGAACACGAACACCAGCATGAAGCCCACCGCGACCGCAAAGACCATCTGTACCGAGTTTTCGAGCAGCTCCATGCCGTTCAGGAGGTTCACGATATGCCCGATACCGAAGGTCAGCGAGGAAATGACCACCGCCCGCGTAAGGCTGCTTTTAGCTATCCCTCTGAACAGGAAGCCGCGGAATATTACTTCTTCGAGGAAGCCCACGCAGATCATCATGACCGTGTGTCTTACTGCCGCTCCGACGCCGTATTTCATGCCGAGCCCGAAGAACGCCCCCGCTCCCGCAGTCAAAATGAGCGGTATGTAAAAGAGCATTTTCACAGCGGACACCCCGGGCTTTTTCAGTCCGAGATAGTCCTCGAGCCTGTTTTTCCCGATGAACACGATAAGCAGACCAGAGAGTATCAGACAGAATATCATCTCCGCCAAAAACTCCGCGCCGAGAGATGCCGAAACTCTCTGCATGACGCTCGACCCCACCACATATATCACGATCAGCACTACCGAAAACGTGACTTCATTCTTCTCAAACAATTTCATACCGCATTCCTCCTGTCTGATATAAGCATAGCATATCCGACAGGAAAAATCAAGGAGTTTTCGGTAAGCTGCATTTTTCGGGCGGTAAGATGCATTATTCGGGCGCTTGACCGAAACGCGGCAGATATGTTATACTAACCTTTTAGGGATTAGTATTATAATAGACTTCCTCGGAAACTACCGCATTCGGCATACGTTAGTTTCCGAGGAAGTCTAATAAAGGTGTAATATTCCCAGCATGATCTACGTCTTTATAGACAGAGGGCGACCTCACATTTGTGAAAGGAGAATGACATATGAAAAAAAGGATCTTTACGGCGGTGCTTGTGACAGCCGTTATGCTGGCGGGCTGCGGGAGGATAGACGGAGACACGCAGATATACGCGGGCGAACAGGCTGCGGCGGCTATCGACGAACTCAAAGACAGCTTCCCCGATAACGCTCCCGAAGAGAGCGTGACTTCGGCAGCACTCGATCAGCAGTATCCCCCCGAGCCCGAACAGATCGAAGTCCCGCAGGAGTCCGAAACACCTTTGGAGGACTTGACGGCGGAAACTTCCGAACCTGCCCCTGCGGAGGGCGAGGTGCTTACGCCCGAGAACATCGGGAACTATATGTTCGGCTTCGAGCTTTTCAATGACGGTCATCTGAACTGCTGGGAAGCCCGCTATGACTGCGCTAAGATAATGCTCGAAGCCATAGCTCAGCAGGGCGCGGGTGAAGCAAGAGTCGATCACGTCCCCGATGTGCAGGAGCTCAACGCCAAGGAGACTGCGGGCTTCATGACATGGCTCAAATTCGAGGAGCCCGTGAACTTCAAAGTCGGCGATACGGTCATGAGCGGGAGCTCGCTCAATATCGTGGACTATGAGGGCAGATATTACTTCTACATCGGCGAGTTTGAGGAGATCGACTGCATGATGGAGTTTGACGGCAGCTTTATCCCCCGCCTTCTCGAAGCAGCCGAAAACGGCACAGAACAATAGCTGTACATAAGCCCCTATCTCTGCTTATACTAATTCCTAAAAGGTTAGTAGACAAAGATTGGTGCTGACGGCTCAGCAATCAAGGAAAGAGTTGTGGGTACAAGCACAGCTTGTACAACGCCCTGCAAGGGAGCTTGACGACGAGTGATGAGCCGTCAGTGCCGAGATTTGTCTGCTGTTCTTTTAGGAATTAGTATTTTTGACGCTCTTTCGGTAGGCGGCGGGAGGTATTCCCTCGTGCTTTTTGAACACCGTACTGAAATAGCTCGCATCGCCGAAGCCGCATTTCGCGGCGATCTCGTACAGGGGAAGGTCTGTCTCGCGGATAAGCCGCGCGGCTTCTTCAATGCGTCTTGACAGCAGATAGTCAGTCGGGCGCATACCCAGAGCTTCTCTGAAAAGCCTGCAAAAATGCTGGGGTGTCACGCCTATCAGCTCCGCTAAGAATGTCATCGGTATATCCTCGCCGAAATGATCGTAGATATATCTGAGGGCGGGCAGCAATACGCTGAGCTTCCTGCTCCTTGCGCTCCCGACCTCCGCGTTCATCTGACGGTGAAAAGCGAGGATATATTGATACACGAGCCCCGAACAGGTAAATCCGCAGTACAAAATATCCTCCCTCTGGGAGGATATCATTTTATCGAAAATATCCTCCATATCCGTATCGTCGGATATATCAACGACCGCGGGCTTGTCCATATTGAGCCGCGAAAGTATATCATCACAGCCCCTCCCGTCAAAAGTGATCCATCTGATATCCCAGATCCCGGATAGGGGATAATATTCGTGCGGGATATTTTTCGGCAGATAAAAGCACTTCCCCACGGATATCTCGGAAGAGAAAATATCCGTTTTCAGCACTCCCCTGCCGCCCGCGCAGTATAATATCTGGTGACGGTCATATCCCTCGGGTCTTGAAATATGACCCTGATACTCGCTCCCGCCTATTCCCGAGAGGTAAAAGGGTAATTCCTCGGCTTCGGGAAAATAGGGATATATGCTTTCTTCGAGCTTCATCTCATCGCCCCCGATATATTATATAATATATTCACATATATGTCAAGACTTTTGTTATCTGAACATTAGCGATATTTGGTATTTTCAAAATCGGATATTGCATGATCGGAGCATTTGTGCTATAATGATATAAATACGATATACGGAGGTCATATCATGAGATCGGTAAAAACTATATCAATTTTAACATCTGCGATATTTGCTCTCACACTCTGCGCCTGCGGGTCGGCTGACAGCGGCAATGATACTTCACAAGCCGCCCCTGCCGAAACGTCCGTGACCGAACAGACAGATATCACCGAGAGCGAGATATCTGAGGAGCCCGAAATAACCGAAACG
>CACZJT010000179.1 GCA_902781565.1 uncultured Ruminococcus sp. | reverse complement strand
TCCGCCTTCGGCTCTGTGATGGTCATATACTCCCTCCACATGACACAATGGGAAGGCATTGCGTAGGGATCGGAAAGTGCGTCCGTTGAGCCCTGTCACATAGTCGTAGTCGGTAGTCTTATTACTGAAGTCGTCGGGCTCTGAAGAATCGAGCCACAAGGCATCGATGTCTTTGTTCATCAGTCCGTTGTACAGATAATTCCAGAAACGGTCACGCGTGTTCTTGCTATACACGTCATAGGGTCTTGTGGCCTGTCCTGTAGGATAGCTCTGAATAGGAATCAGTCGGCCAGCATCTCCGAACTCCTTGTACTGTTTGGTGTCAGGACCGAAGTTGGCCCATACACTGATCATCAGTTTGGCATTCATCTGGTGCACCTCGTCAATCATGCGCTGGTATTCGCTGTAGTTGGGATTTAGAAACTCCATGGCGTTCCACATGTTGTCGCCACCCCAGTACTGCCAGTCCTGTACCACACAGTCCAGTGGTACCTTTTCTTCGCGATAGCGCTTTACCACGTTGATTACCTCCTGGGCACTCATATAGCGCTGTTTGCTCTGATAAAGACCGAAGTTCCATAATGGAGGCAACTGAGTTTCGCCTGTGAGGTGGCGCAGTGAGCGGAGTACCTCTGCCGATCCATTGCCCACCAGTACATAGTAGTCAATGGCATCACCAGTTGATTTCAGCATGGTAGCTTCCTGATTATCTGAAAATTGTGTTGGTGAGTAATTGTCCCAGTAGAAACCGTACTGGTGGAAGCTCTGCGAAGCGTCGAAGCCGAGGTTGTACACATACTCGTGATTGCCCTGACCCTTGGTGTAGTAGTTGAACTGCACCTGATTGGTGTTCTTTCCGAGGAACTCTATGTCGATCTCGTCCCATACCGTTCCGTCGGAGGGTCCCGTGTAGGTGAAGAATGAGCTTACTACGCCGTCATTCTTGATGGGCTTCATGCTCACGTCGTACATACCGAAGCCGAAAGCCTTTGTGGTGCGGTACTCCGCGCCCTTGTAGCCCTGATAGCTGTTGCCGGTTATGGAAAGGCTCATCTTGCCGCCGCTGAAGCTGACATTGTTCTTGCTCCAGGTGCAGTCGAACATACCGCCGTTCGACCAGCCATCGGAAGCCTCCATAGTGCCCCACTCGTAGCTGTCGAAGCCCGAGCCGAAGTAATTACCCGTGAACTTCTGCGCAGCCGATGCGTTCATTGCCATTGCAGCTGTCATTGCAGCCGCTGCCATTACGCTTACTAACCTTCTTGCGAATCCTGTTTTCATAGTGCATACCTCCGATATGTCCTGCTCTTTCGTGCTTTCGCACAAAAACTATCACCATTTCGTGAACCTTCTGTTCACTTGATGAATATATTATATCATCGGTTCGCCGCAGATTATATCAACATTTTCGCAAAAATATCAGAAAAATAAACCAAACAAAAAATGAAAGCAAAACGGCGGATACCGATAGTACCCGCCGTTTACCGTGTTATCATAAAGTTTATAGCTCTGTTATCTGTCAAGGGTCTTCCAGTAGGGCGTCATAGAAGCGAGTGCGTTTTCGAGTATGCTCCTTGCGGCTCCTTCGTCATATTCCACGCACCCATTCGCCACCAGCGAGCAGTAGCCGTGTATGGTCAGGAAAAGCGTTGAGATCATTGATCCCGCCTGCGCCCTTGTCATTCCGCTCTCGTTCATGAAGTTCGTGATGGGCTTTGATATTTTCTCACATTCAAAATACTCTTTCAGCTTTTCGGTTATGACCCTGCCTGTCTGATAAATGAACCTGAACAGATTATGCTCCTCGTTTGCGAAACGGATATAGCGCAGGCAAAGCTCCTCGATAGAATCGGGGTCGTCTTTGAAGGAGTATTCCATGGAAAAATCAACGCTCTTGTCGAACACCTCCGATTTCAGTTCTTCCATAGTTCGGAAATGATACATGACGGGCTGGGTCGAGCACCCAAGCTCCGCCGCGATCTTGCGTACATTTATCTCATCGACACCCGAGCGCCTTACTACAGCAAAAGCTGCGTCGATTATCATTTCTTTTGTTATCCTTGCCTTTGGCGGCATTTCGGACACTTCCTTTCTTACCGCGGACGCGCCGCTAATAATATTCTCATATATTATAACATTTTAAATACAACAATACAAGCGACTAAAAGTATAACTTTATGGTAAAAAGCCTCGGAAAACACAAAAAAATGATAAATAAAACCAAAAAGAGAAAACGATTTCATGTAAGCGTAAGCTAACTACGCATTTTTGATATTTGTATTCATATTGTGATATTATTGGGTGAAAAGCTCTCCGAGGGCTTCGCCTATGAGCCTGCCCGAATACTTAGCCTGCGCGAGGGTGTTGCCGTGGCTCCCGACCTCGATGAGAAGCGAGCCGTCGGTCAGGTCCTGGTTGTAGTGACGGTAGTCGAAAAGTATCGGGCGTGTCAGCCCCGGGAACATCGTTTCCGCGCTCGATTGCAGCTCACAGGCGAAGCGGAAGTTGTTGAGGTAGTCGGGCATATTCATAGTCCCGTCGTCGCAGCCCGATATTATCATGATCTGCGCGGCTTCCTCTCCCCCGACCTCTGCCACGGGCGCTATGCGGACGCCCTCTGCGGTCTCTATGCCGTCGCGGTGGATATCGAGGGCTATCTTCACACTCGGGTATTCGGCAAGAAGCTCCTTTACCGTTTCGCGGCTCGAATCGTAGGCTCCGTCATAGCTCGGCAGATCGTGGACAAGGGTATCATGCAGCACCGTGATGCCGTATTTTTCGAGAGCCGCGCATATCTCGTCCCCGACGGCGGTGATGTTCTTGTCGGGCTCGGAGCATTTGCCGCGGAAGTCGTAGTCGTATGTGTCCCTTTCCTCCAGCTCGAAAGCCTCGGTGGTGTGGGTGTGGTAAATGAGTATCTGCGGTTCGTGATCGCCGACCTCGATATCGAAAACTCTCCCGAGCCGACTTATCTCTTGCAGTTCCTCGTTCGTGTGGAAGGTGCAGTTGCGCACCTGTCCGCCGCCGTCAAGGTCGAAATACTGCTCCCCCGAATAGCTCCCGTAGGTCATCTTCTCTATCACCCCGTCCCCGTAGGTCAGCCCCGTGGGGTAGGGGACTTCTCCAAGCACCTCCTGCGGCGGCAGGGGGGTGGGTATCTCCGTACCCTCGGGCAGGTGAGTTTCTGTCTCCGAGGGCGCGGCTTCTATGTCTATTGCGGTCGCGCATACCCTTACGGGCGGCAGTAACGTAACGCACCTTTCACCGTCCAATGGCTCGTCCGCGCCCATTTCGCGGGCTGCGGCGCAGATCATCTGCTCCGAGAAAGCGGGTGCAGCCTTCCACGCCGCTCCCACCCCCAGGGGAACTATCGTGCAGGCGGTGATGACCGCTCCCGCGCTCCGCAGCAGTTTTGAATATCCCATAGTTTTTACCTCCAAAAGTGCTTTTATACTCCCCTCTGTTTCAAAGCCGACAATAGATTCGTGCAGAAACGGATTTTATCAAGGCGCCCGCATTAACTTCGTTAATGCCACCGCAGACGTGG
>CACZJT010000178.1 GCA_902781565.1 uncultured Ruminococcus sp. | reverse complement strand
TTTCGGGCTTCATGATGCGCAGTATTATCTCGCTCCCCGCAAGGGCGCTATGCTCATCGGGGACTGTCTCCGCGCCCGCGGTCTTATAGGCTTCATCGGAAAAGCCGCTCTTTTCGCCCGCACCGCTGACGATGCGCACCTCGAAGCTCATTCCCGAAAGTCTTTTAACGTCCTCGGGAACGAGCGCCACGCGGGTCTCGCGGGGGTCGCGCTCCTTGCAGACAAGTATCTTCTTCAAATAAAAAACTCCCTTCGCTCTTATTAGCTCATTCTCGGTATAACGCCAATACCGCACAGGGACATAGTTATCCCGTGCGGTTTGGTCCTATTGTTATTATACCACATTTTACCTAAAATGCAACAGACCAAAGACCCTTCACGGGCGGCTGACACGGCGGACGAAACATCCCCCAATGGCATTCAAGGTCGGAAGGCGGTGTTCGGAGCCGCCATGCCCCGCAAGGCTCCGTCCACCCTGTCAGCCGCCCGAAAATTTATACTAATCCCTAAAAGGTTAGTATAAAAAAATATAAGTCAATGAAAAAATTATTAACGACTAAAAATGTCTGATATTTATAGGATTTTGTTCGGATAATTCGGACAGCCTTTGGTCATGTTCCGATGCGAAGCATATCGGCGGAGATGGGGGAGAAAGTCCTGTGCCGTGGGATTTGTCCGAGTGTTACAGAATTTTTTTCGGTCAGTGCCGCCCGATAGGTGATTTTTCACAAACTTTCAAAAATGCTCTTGACAATCCCGCCGAAATGGGCTATACTGATATCGTAAACAGCAACGGGGCTGCGGAGCGTGACGCTTCGCAGTCCTTCTTGTTTATAATTGCTTTTGTACAATGGGGTATGCGGGGCGAAAGCTCCGTATGCCTCTTGTATTTTTTGGAGGGAATAGTATGGACGTAAACGAGATCGTAAGACAAGTGACCGAGACAGCCGACAAGACGGTCTTCGGCGTGTGGTTCATGATCGCGGTGGCGCTGGTGTTCTTCATGCAGGCGGGTTTTGCGATGGTGGAAACTGGCTTCACCCGCGCAAAGAACGCGGGCAACATCATCATGAAGAACCTCATGGACTTCTGTATCGGAACGGTGATGTTCATAGCCATAGGCTTCGGGCTGCTGCTCGGCGAGGACGCCGCGGGGCTCATCGGAAAGCCGGGCTTCGATATCTTCACGAGCTATGATAACTTCGCATGGGATCAGTTCGTGTTCAACCTTGTGTTCTGCGCCACTACCGCTACTATAGTTTCGGGCGCTATGGCGGAGAGGACGAAGTTCCTTTCCTACTGCATCTACTCGGGCATCATCAGCGCACTGATATACCCCATCGAAGCCCACTGGATATGGGGCGGCGGCTGGCTGGCTCAGCTGGGATTCCACGACCTTTCGGGTTCCTGCGCGATACATATGGTGGGCGGTATCTGCGCCCTGATCGGCGCAAAGATCGTCGGACCTCGTATCGGCAAGTTCACAAAGACCTCCGACGGCGAGATCAAGGTCAACGCTATACCCGGGCATAACCTCATAATCGGTGCGCTGGGCGTGTTCATTCTCTGGTTCGGCTGGTACGGCTTCAACCCCGCTGCGGCTTCGGGCGTGGGTCAGCTCGATTCCATATTCCTCACCACGACTGTTGCCCCCGCCGTCGCAACGGTGGTCTGCATGGTGTTCACATGGCTCAAATATGGCAAGCCCGACGTTTCCATGTGCCTTAACGCTTCGCTGGCGGGTCTGGTCGGCATAACCGCGGGCTGTGACGTACTCGACTGCTTCGGAGCTATCGCGGTGGGCGTCGTATCGGGCTTCCTTGTATGCTTCGGCGTGTGGTTTTTGGATTACAAGCTGCACATAGACGACCCCGTGGGCGCGGTAGCCGTCCACATGATGAACGGTATCTGGGGCACTATAGCCGTGGGACTGTTCGCCACAAAGAGCGCTCCCGGGTACGCGATACAGCTCGAAAGCGGCGGTATCAAGGCGGAGGGTCTGTTCTACGGCGGAGGCTTTGAGCAGCTCGGCTTACAGCTTCTGGGCTTCGTGAGCGTTGCGGCATGGGCGGCTGTCACGATCACTGTAACGTTTCAGATAATCAAGCACACCGTAGGTCTGCGCGCCTCCGAGCAGGAGGAGATCATCGGGCTTGACATCACCGAGCACGGGCTCGTGTCCTCCTATGCGGATTTCGCCCCCTCGATGAACGATGTGTCGGTATACGGCTACACCAAGGACGACGCCAAGAGCGTGAAGAAGGTCGGCACCCCCGCCGCTCCGATGATACCTGTCGAGAAGTCGGTGGAGGTCGAGAGCTACGTCGCTCCCACCCCCGGCAGTCAGCCCAAGATGACCAAGATAGTCGTGGTCTTCAAGGAGCAGAAATTGCAGGCGTTCATTCAGGCTATGGAAGCCATAGACGTAACGGGCATCACCGTAACGCACGTCCTCGGCTGCGGTATGCAGAACGGACAGCGGCATTTCTACCGTGGCACAAGCATTGAGATGAACCTTCTCCCCAAGGTCAAGGCGGAGATCGTGGTCTGCGCCGTTCCCGTGAACACGGTGGTGGACGCGGCGAGGTCTGCGCTCTACACGGGCAATTACGGCGACGGCAAGCTGTTCATCTACCCGATAGAGAACGTGGTAAAGGTAAGAACGGGCGAGCAGGGCTTCGACGCCTTGCAGAACTACGACAAAGAGTAATACTAATCCCTAAAAGAACAGCAGACAAATCTCGGCACTGACGGCTCATCACTCGTCGTCAAGCACCCTTGCAGGGCGTCAGCCCTACTGCGGTCGCTTTCCTTGATTGCTGAGCCGTCAGCACCAATCTTTGTCTACTAACCTTTTAGGAATTAGTATAAATGACAGCGACCGCGGGCGTAAGGCTCGCGGTCGTATTTCTTATCGGATAAAACGCACGGACTCCCGAAGTCCGAGAGTGTTTCAGCTTACCCGCGCTTCGATGGTCCTGTAGAACTCCGCCCCCGGGACGGGCTTGGATTGCTATAAAAACGGCGTCTGTATTAGCCACGCCGCATTCTCGTCACTACTTACAACATTCATTTTTGCAGGATTTCTTTGCGTTCCGGCGATATTCTTTTGTTTCAGCATTTCATATTGCAATTAAAGCATATATCACAGCTTATAAAATAAACTCCATTTGTACATCATACGGCTCATTTTCTGCTATCACTTGATTTATCTCTGCTGCCTCTATACACCCCAGTTTTTGATAAGCAGCCTGACTTTCTTTAGAAGAATGTGCTGAAATATATAACTTCCTTGCGCCGATCTCTTTTGCTGTTTTACAAGCTAACTCGAAAAGTTTTTTTCCAATACCACGCCTGCGATACGGCTCTGACACGTGATATAAAAGCAGTTCCAAATATTAGACCTGTCCGCTAACTTCAGGTTCAAATATTAGTTCTGAAAATTATATATACCAGCAATCAAAGAGACGCGCTTTTCAAAATCCCTACGTTTATTCCTATATCTAGAGGATAATATCTTGAACCTTTTTAGATATCGATTAGTGTGCTCTATATAAATACGAGA
>CACZJT010000177.1 GCA_902781565.1 uncultured Ruminococcus sp. | reverse complement strand
TTTAAGGGAAATTTACTCTGCGCGCGGTTTGATTGAAATGGGGCGCTGCCCCATACCCCGCCGGGCTAGCGCGCCCGGAGGCGCTTTTTTGCTAACGCAATATCTCCGTTTCAGATGTCTTTTACCCTCATAAAATATGATTTATCACACTCAAAAAAGCCCCAAAGCACTTTATCGCGCTTTGGGACTTTTTTCGGGATCTCTCAGATCGTCATTTCGGCATCGAGGAGCTGACAGTAGGTGTACGTGCCTTCCTTGTAGGTGTTGAATACGCCCGAGACCGTGATCTCGGTATCAAGGGCAGGGTAGTCTTTGGGGTAGCTGTGCTCGCCTTTGAGGACGAATTCTATCCCCTGACCGCAGCAGGCGGTGGCGTCCTGAATGATGACCGCAAAATACTCTCCGCCCTCTTCATTCGTGGTGTAGGCGAAATTCCCCCGCGCACGTACTTTCTTTCCGAGGTAAAGGTCGGGGTTCGTTACCATGTCGTAGACCTGCGAATAGGTCATGGTGGCGTTCAGTATCGTGAGATCGACGTCGAAGCCGTCGTTTGCCGCGTCAATGCCCTCGGCGTAGGACTTGCTTTCGGTGTCGGGGACGTAGAGCAGATAGTCCTCGCTGCTCGTGCTTGCGGAGGAAGTCTGCTTTTCTATCAGCTTGTCGGCGGCGGAGGTATCACCGCAGCCCGTCAGCGCAAGGGTCAGGACAGCCGCGGTCAGCGCCGCAAAACAGGCTTTTATCTTCATGCGTCATCTCTCCTTTATCAGCGAAACGGTCTTGAACACCGCGAACACCGCTATATCGGCTGTGACTATGGTCGAGCCTACGGGGGTCGAGAACAGCACCGAAAGCAGTATCCCCGCCGCCGCGCATATCACCGAGATCACAGCCGAACAGATCACAACGCTTCGGAAGCTCCGCAGCAGGCTCATAGCCGAGAGCGCGGGGAAGATTATCAGCGCCGAGATAAGGAGCGAACCCACAAGATTCATCGCCAGCACGATTATGAGCGCCGTTATCACCGCTATCAGCAGGTTCAGGGCGTCGGCTTTTATGCCCGTGGCTTTGGCGAAGTTCTCATCGAAGGTCACGGCGAAAATGCGGTTATAGAAAAGCACGAACACCGCCAGCACCACCGCCGCCATGCCTATACAGAGCCACACCTCGCTCTTGGTGAGGGTGAGTATGGAGGTGGAGCCGAAAAGGGTGCTGCACACGTCCCCCGCCACGTTCGCGGATTTCGAGAACAGGTTTATGAGCATATACCCGACCGCCAGCGCACCGACGGAGATCATCGCCACCGCCGCGTCGCCCTTGATCTTGGTGTTCTGACCCGTCCGGAGCAGGAGTATCGCCGAGATGACGGTCACGGGGAGTATTATCACCATAGTGTTCGTGAGCCCCACGACTATCGCCACCGCCATAGCTCCGAAGGCTACGTGGGAAAGTCCGTCGCCGATGAATGAGAAGCGTTTCAGCACCAGCGTGACCCCGAGAAGCGAGGAGCAGAGGGCTATCAGCAGTCCCACTATCATTGCGTACTGCACGAAGGGGAAAGAGAAGTAATATTTGAGCGTATCGAAAAGTTCGGTCATTCTTGGTCAGCCTCCCCCGCTTCAAGGAACGAGCGCCCCGCCTTGCTCGTGATGTAGTCGTCCTTTGAGCCGAAGAAAAGCTGTCTGCGGCTCCCGATGTGGAGGATATGCGAGGCGTATTTTATCGCCGAGATATCGTGGGACACCATGATGATGGAGATGCCCTCGGCGTTGAGTTTCGCTATAAGTTCGTAAAGTTCTATCTGTGCGCGTGGGTCAAGACCCGTGACGGGCTCATCGAGCAGGAGCATTTTGCCCGTAGCGCAGAGGGCGCGTGCGAGCAGGACTCTCTGCTGCTGACCTCCCGAGAGGTCGCGGTAGCAGCTGTCGGCGAGGTCTGTTATACCGAATCGAGCCATATTATCCTCGGCGAGTTTACGTTCCGCGGCGCGGAAGAAGGGTCTGTGACCGAGTTTGGAGAGGCAGCCCGAAATAACTATCTCTCTGACCGAAGCGGGGAAATCGCGCTGAACGGGGGTCTGCTGAGGGAGGTAGCCGATATCGCGGGAGGAGAAGTCCCTGCCCCATTCGATAGACCCGCTCATAACGCCGTGAAGCCCGAGGAGGGTCTTGATGAGGGTACTTTTACCCGAGCCGTTTTCCCCGAGGATACAGAGGTAATCCCCCTCCGCGACGGAGAAATCGAGTTCCTCGACCACGACGCTGCCCTCATATCCGAGTGCGGCATTATGGCAGATTATTTGTTTAGACATATGATAACTTCCTTAAAGATCGTAATTGTGTCGGGTGTGCGCTTTTGCTTTTGCTTTTGCTTTCGCTTTTGCCCGCCTTGCGGTGGTTTTTTGGGGGGTGCCCGCCTGACGGCGGGTCTGTTGCCTGCCTTACGGCAGGTTTGGGGGTTGCACGAAAATCGCTTACGCTCTTTCGTGCAATTAAATCGGCGATACGTCTTGTTCACGGTACTTTGTGCGGGGCGGGGCGCTTCTGCCCTTACTGCTCGGCTTTTCTTGATATCGCCGATTTAACTTTCGGACTTGCGGTTCTTGGGGGCGCTTTGTGCTTTCGGTACGTGTGCTTTTTGCGCCTGCGGCGCAACGGGGGCTCTGCCCCCACGCGCTTCGCGCTCCCCTGCCCCACGCGCTTCGCGCTCCCCTGCCTAAGGGCTCCTCGCCCTTAGGAATCCTCGCCAGCCTCGCGCGGCTGGACCCGCTGTCTGTGCTACAGAGTGCCTCTTTCTTTATTTGTGCTTGCGGTCATTTTACACTTTCTAAATCATGCGGAGCGAAGCGACCGCAGAAAACTTTAGTTTTCCAACGTCCGCCGCAGGCGGACACCTTCAATTCTCAGCGCCAACTTGTTGGTGCGATTCCGCATTCCGCATTCCGAATTATTTACTATCACAGCACTCCGCACACTTTCCCATCAGCACCGTGCTGCTGTCTACCTCGAACATATCCTGAGAGCGTATCCTCTCCAGTATCTCACGGCTCTCATCATCGTCCATGTGACATAACTTCCCGCAGACCGTACACTTCATGTGCAGATGATGCCCGCACCCGCTCCCGCTCACTATCTGGTAGACAAACGTGCGGCTGTTGCCTTTCACCGTCCGCTTCACTTCGCCTTCCGCTACAAGCTCCTTTATCAGCCTGTATACCGTGCTCTCCCCCGGGACTTTCTCGGCACTTACGTCCCGCTTTATCAGCTCCGCGATCTCGTGTACCGTGAATGCCCTGTCGCTGTGCGTATTAAGGAACCGCAGAAGCTCCTCCCGCTGGGCTGTCTTGTATACTGCCACTGTACTCCCTCCATGTTTCATCACAAATTGAGAGTTAATTTCAATTCTGTATTATATCACATCATTCTCCCGATGTCAAGCGCCCCTTCCCGAAATTTACATTTCCTTAACGAAACACAAAAAACGCGGAGCTTTACACTCCGCGCTGTAAGTAACATGGTATATCAAGATAACAACTCTTTTTCAAGCTCTGCCAGACAGCTTTGAAGCTCCGATATCAGTTGATCCGTATCACTCTCATCAAAGCCGTTGCGGTTGGCTCTTCCGGGCATTGCCATGGGGATCCACGGCGGGACATCGAATACCCTGCCGCGCGCCTTCTTTTCAAGCTCCTCATACATACGGCATATCCGCGTGTTGAGCGCTTCTATCATCGCCATAGTTTCCCGCTTGTCGTAACCGCCGAGTGATACTGTCCTGATATAGGTTATCATCAGGAGATCTCACCGCCGTTGTAATGCTTTCTCCAGGCTTCAAGACGGTCGTCGCGGTGCTCTGCATCTATGGGGTCGAAGCTCATGAAGGTGCGGAATTCGCCCTTATCGCTTATCACAAGGGTCATGGAGGTGAAAGGCGTCTCGCCGTCGTTGATGATGAGGTCGCGGATATTCTCCATAAGCTCTATCATCTTGGCTCTGCCGTTCTCGGCTTCCTCGGTGTCCATTTCAAACTTATCGAAAATATCATCGCCCTCGACGGCAGTGCCGTCATTAAGGATCATGCGCTGATATGTGAATACCCCGTCCTCGGAGAACTCGGCTAAGAAATATGTGCGGTCGAACTCGGTGTCGGGCAGGTAGCTGAAGAACTCCGTCCCCAGCTCCATGTAGATAGAGTTCACCTGCTCGCGAAGCTCGGGGTCTACCTCCTCCTCGGCGAGCTTTTTAAGAAGCTCCTCGCGGGACTGTCTCTTAACGGGCGGGAATCCCTCGCCGTTATAAGTCTGCTTCCAGGCTTCGAGACGCTTCTGCTCTCCCGCCTCGTCGGTGGGACCGTAGCCCAGCGCTATATTGAATTTGCCCTCGCCCGTCATGGTGAGGGTCATTGCGGTGCAGGGGCGCTGACCGTGCTTTTCAAAGACCTGTCTGAACGCCATCATGTTCTGAATGACCTCGTTGCGCCTGTCCTCGGTCTGGTCTATGCTGATGTGGAAATGCCCGAACATGGCATCACCGTCCAGCACCGAGCCGTTGTTCACGGCTATGCGGTAGTGATAGAACACGCCCCTCTCGCTGAATTCCGCGTAGAAATAAGCCACTCTGAACTCGTTCCCCGGAATGAAGTTGTAGAAGCTCTGTCCCATCTCCCTGTAGATGTCTTTGGTCTCCTCGCGTATCACCGCCATAGTCTCCTCGTCCATCTTCGGAGGCATGAAGCGGGGATTTCCCCTCTCCACGTTCTTGCGGAATCCCGCGTAGCGCTCGTCCTCCTCGCCCTCCACAAGGTCTGCGGAAACGATATCGAGCTTCGCCTGACCGTTTGAGAAAAGGCTCACCGCAACGCCGTTGCAGGGTTTCTGCGTAAACTCAATAGCCGCGCGTCTGAACAGGAAGAAGGACTGCTCCAGCTTCTCCTCGCGGGAGATCATCTCGGGGTCGCTCATTCCGCAGCGGGCGGGTATCTCGTCCCGCTCCAGCAGTTCGCCGTTAGGCACATAGCAGCAGAAGTCGTCGATGTAGCCGTCCTCCTGCAATTCCGCGTAATAGAATCCGTTCACCATCTGCTGAGGGAACATCATTCTGATAGCGCGGGTAAGCTCCGCACAGCGCTGTTTGAACCTGTCCTCGGGGTTGAGAGCCACCTTGGGCTCTTCCTTCTCCCCGTCGAGTTCCTCCTCGCCGTCAAGCTCCTCCTCGTCCTCGTCGGACTCCGTAAGCTCTATGTCCCCGGCTTCTTCGAGTTCCTCCTCGTCGTCAAGTTCCCCGACGGCGTTATCGAGCATGAGCTCCTCGCCGTTATCGTTATCCTCCTGCTTTTTCTTTCCGAAAAGTGCCATGATATCCCTCTCCCTAATTCTGTTTTCTGACGATGCTGTATTCGTCGCCGTTACGATAGTAGGGGCAGCCGCTCCTTTTGCCGTAGGCTAAGCGTGCAAGCTCGTCCTCGTCCATATCGACCGTACACACGTATTCCTCGTACTCCTCATCGTACATAAGATACGCGCAGTCGGTACACTGTGCCGTCATACCTCAATGGAGGTCTTTGCGACGGGATAGTACTTCTTGTTCTCCCTGCATACCAAGTGTATGACTACCGCCGCCACGCCGAACAGCGCGGTGACAACTCCTATCGCTGCAAATATCTTAACAGCAGTTTTCATAGGTCACTACCTCCGTTCACAGTTTCAGACAAAATCCTCTTCGTTTATATCGTCCTCGATCTCCTCGCCGTTCAGGAGCTTTTTCAGCACCTCTACTTCCTCATCGGTGAGGGTCACGCCCTTGCCCATGCGGGAGTGATCGGGGTTCCATTCGCGAATATCGTACTTGGGGTCGCGCTCGTTCCAGCTCACGAGGTTAAGCTCTTTCGTCCAGCCCCTTGCGCTGGTGGAAAGCACGCCTAAGTGTTTTGTTATCTCAAAGGTAAGTTCTGCCATTGTTATCTTCTCCTTAAAATATATTTTTGCATTATAAACTGTATTTATATTCCCCACCCGAACAACGTTACGTTGTTCCATTTGTGTAGGGGCGAGCAAGTATTAACGAAGTTAATACCCTCGCCCGTGTAGGCTTTGCGGGCTTGGTAGGCTTCCGCCTGCCTTGCGGCAGGTTTGGGGTTGCACAAAAATCGCTTGCGCTCTTTTGTGCAATTAAATCGGCGATACGGTCTGTTCTCGGGACGTTGGCTTGATTTGGTCGTTTCTGCCCTTACTTATCGGCTTTTCTTTGATATCGCCGATTTAACT
>CACZJT010000176.1 GCA_902781565.1 uncultured Ruminococcus sp. | reverse complement strand
AGCACCTATGGCGCGGAGTATGCCTATCTCCTTGGTGCGCTCCTGCACGGATATGAGCGTTATGACGCCTATCATTATCGAGGACACTATGAGCGATATCGCCACGAATGCGATCAGTACGTAGGTTATGGCGTTTATTATCGTAGTCACCGACGAGAGCATTATGCCGATGTAGTCGGTATAGGTTATCTTCTGTTCCTCGCCCGCCTGATCGTTGTACTTGTCTATCGCGGAGGTTATGAGGTCCTTGTTCTTGAAGGTCGCCGTGTAGAGGTTTATGCGCGAGGGCTCGTCCTTGTTGACGTAACCCAGCTTTTTGAGGTTGTAGTCGTAATTGGATTCGCTCAGCTCATGGGGCATGACTGTCTCGTACCACTCGGAGAGCTTCGCTTCGTCGGCGTCCTCCACCAGCTTGTCAAGCCCCGCCTTTATCTGCTCGCCCGTCATGGCGGAGAGCTGTGCGGATATCTCCTGCTGCTTGCGGGCGGCTATCTGCTCCTTCATGGCGGGACCTATCATCTTATCGAAGTCCTCGGGGCTTATCTGATCGAGATAGCTCTTTATGCTCTCCTCGTCCATCATGACCTGTCCGCCTATCATCTGCATGAACATGGCGGTCATCTCGTCCTTTGTCATGCCCTTTACCTGCTCCACTGCGGCGTTTATCTCCTCGTCGGTGGGTATGCTCATTATCGAGGTGAAAAGCTCCGCCCTGCCCGCATCATCAAGTCCCTTGACGTAGGCTGTAAACTCATCGGCTTTCTGAGTGTCGGTCAGCTCATCGTCCGTCTTGAAGGGCAGACCCGTGAAGATATCGGTCTCCTCGTCGGAGAGCTGTGCCGCCACCGCTTCGGAATCGTCAAGCTGTGAGATAACGTAGTCTGTCAGCTTGCTCGTGTAGGCGAGGGTGGTGCGTATCATATCCGCGTCGGAATCCTCCGAGGGGCGCACGATACCCGCTATGCGGAGCGTAACGCCGCTGTCGTAGAGGTAGGTAAGCCCCGTGTCGCTCTCGCGGAGGTCTTTGTAGACGCCCTCCGCGTCCTTTGTATAGCAGTCGGAGGGGAGTATCATCTTGTATTCCCTGCCGCAAATCTCCTCATAGCTCCACGAGCTTGTGTCGTACTCGATATTCTCCTGCTTCATGGCGGTATCGACTATCGCCTTCATCTCGTCATGGGATTTGAGCCCGAGAGAGTAGAGCGAAAGATCGTCCAGCTCGTTGTTCTCATTGAGAACGAGCATTATCTCGTCATAGTCGTTCGCCCACTCGCCGTAGACCACCTCATAGCCGTCCTTGACCAGCTTGTTGACAGCCTCGCCGTTGGTGCCTGCCAGCATTTCGGACATGAGGTCTACCCCCGTGGAGAACATTCCCGACATACCCGCCATATAGCTGTCGCGGGCTTCCACCATAGAGGACATATCCACTCCCATAGATTCGCCCATGATGTCCTGCATAAGGCTGTTGGGGTCGGCGTGGATAATATCCCCATCGGAGTTCTTTGTGTACAGCCCTATATTCAGGTCGTAGACATACTTTACGGCGCTCAAAGCCTTGTTAAGGTCGCTGCCCTCCCTGGCACGTTCGCTCTCGATGTAGCTCTTGAAGCTCGCAAGGTCGTTGGACTTCTGATTGGAAGCGCTCATGGCGTTCACGAGGTCGGAGAATATGGGCTTGGTGTAGACCGCGTCCCTGCCGTGTTCGGGGTGTTCGTCGGTCTTGCCCGCCATAGTCTCGACCAGCGAGCTGAAATCCACCACCGTGGATTCTATCGAGAGCGGATATGAAGCCAGCGATTCCTCCTGCACCTCGTCGATGTATGAGGACACTCCCGTTGAGATTGAGAGTATCAGCGCTATGCCGATTATGCCTATGCTCCCCGCGAACGAGGTCAGCACCGTCCTGCCCTTCTTGGTCAGCAGATTGCGGAGCGACAGGGAGAACGCCGTGAACATGGACATCGAGGGCATTTTCTGTTTCCTGCCCCTGCTCTGCTCTATAAGCTCCGCGTCGTGCTTCTGCTCGGCGGCGTATTCATCTTCGGTGAGGGGGCGGGAATCATCGGTGAGCCGCCCGTCCAGGAGCCTTATTACCCTCGTGGAATAATTCTCCGCAAGCTCGGGGTTATGCGTCACCATGATTATGAGCTTTTTCGCGGAGATGCGTTTTAATATCTCCATGACCAGCACGCCCGTTTCGGTATCGAGGGCGCCCGTGGGTTCGTCGGCAAGGATAATATCGGGGTCGTTCACGAGGGCGCGTGCAATGGCGACTCTCTGCATCTGACCGCCCGACATCTCGGCGGGGCGCTTTTTCAGCTGGTCGCCGAGCCCCACTTCTTCGAGAGCCTTTATCGCCCTTTCGCGGCGCTCCGCCTTCGATACGCCCGAGAGGGTCAGCGCAAGCTCCACGTTCGATAGCACGGTCTGGTGAGGTATCAGGTTATAGCTCTGGAACACGAATCCCACGGAATGATTGCGGTAGGCGTCCCAGTCTCTGTCCTTGAAATCCTTTGTAGTCCTGCCGTTTATGATGAGGTCGCCGTCGGTGAAGCGGTCAAGACCGCCTATGATGTTGAGCAGTGTGGTCTTTCCGCAGCCCGAGGGTCCCAGTACGGAAACGAACTCGGAGCTTCTGAAGCGCAGGTCAATGCCTTTGAGGGCGTGTACCTTGTCGCCGCCCGCGGGGTAATCCTTTACGATGTTTTTCAGTTCAAGCATTTTATCCCCTCTCCCCTTTCTGCTCTGCGAGCTGCTGTAATTTATCGGTGAGCGCGGCGGCGGTGCGGTAGAACTGATTCAGCTCATCGACTGAGATATCCTTCACCAGCTCCTCGGAAAGCTCCGCGAAGTAGGCGTTGACCCGCTTGTTAAAGCGTTCCCCCTTGTCGGTGAGAACGTACCTGTACCCGCGCCGCAAAGACCTGTCGGCGGGGTTGCGCATGATGTAGCCCCTGTCCGAGAGCATACCGAGCATACGGGATACGAGCGCCTTATCGTGATCGGTGGTGTCGCAGATGACCCCTGCGGAAACGCCCCCCGCGTTGAGCTCTATGAGCCGCAGGCACACGATGTGGGACATATTGAGCCCCGTGTCCGAGACCGCCTCGCCCACGACCTTACGCACGAATCGGCTGTTGCGGCACACCAGCACCGAGAACATATCGAGAATGCTGTCTGTCATTTTTTTCTCCTTCTGTTGTCCTGCATTTCCGTCCCCGATATATGGGACGTGTATCGGGTATATTATAGCATAATTTCGTTGATTTGTCAACTATTTTTTGACAGACTCTGCGGAAATCATTTTCCCGCTTATTGAAGATCATGCAGGGGCGCACCTATGTGTGCGTCCGCGATACGGCGGGTGATCGCAAAAGGACAGACACCCTTATAAAAAAGAAGTGTCTGTCCTTCCGAAAACAGATATTGCAGGGTCGGGGCTTGCCCCGAACAACGTTACCTTGTCCGTGAACGCCCGCGAACACACCGCACGCCCTGATTCTCGCCCGTGAGATCGCCTGCCTTGCGGCAGGTTTGGGGGTTGTGCAAAAATCGCTCCGCTCTTTTGCACAATTAAATCGGCGATACGTCTGTTCACGGTACTTTGTGCGGGTC
>CACZJT010000175.1:3692-4111 GCA_902781565.1 uncultured Ruminococcus sp. | reverse complement strand
AAAGCGGCACTCTGTAGCACAAACACGCCGGATGCAAGGGGCGGCGTTAGCCCCTTGCCGAGGTCAAGGGCGAGGAGCCCTTGCAGGGGAGCGCGAAGCCCGTGGGGGCAGAGCCCCCGTTGCGCCGAAGGCGCAATTAAGCAAACGTCCCGACAGCACAAAGCCGACCGAGATAAGCAAGTCCGAAAGACCCGAGTTAAATCGGCGATACCAAAAAATGTGCAGTAAGGGCAGAAACGTCCCGCCCCGCATAAATTACCGTGAACAGACGTATCGCCGATTTAATTTCACGAAACAGCGTCAGCGCATTTCGTGAAACTCCAAACCTGCCGCAAGGCAGGCGGGAACCAACCGAACCCCAAAAGTCTACACGGGCGAGCAATGCTCGCCCCTACATTGGGCGTGCGTTATAGGAGGTC
>CACZJT010000175.1:0-3631 GCA_902781565.1 uncultured Ruminococcus sp. | reverse complement strand
GCCCCGACCCTACACCAAAATCATGCACGTCAAAGGGGCGGGAGCAAGCCCCCGCCCTACACCAAATAGTGCAACGCGGTCAGCCTTACAAATTATGATTTTCTAAACGGAGATGATAACATATGCTTGACTCGATCTACCGATTCGATTTCTCGATACTCGACGCTTTGCAGTCTATCCACTCCCCCGTACTTAATGTCATCATGATGGTGATAACCTACTTCGCGGAAGTGGGCTGGGGCTGGATAGCCCTCACGGTCATAATGCTCAGATTCCCCAAACACCGCAAAATGGGGCTCGCTTCGGGAGTGTCGCTGGCAATAATGCTGCTCATAAACGATGTCACGATAAAATCCATAGTCGGACGACCCCGACCATACACCCTCCGCGAGGACATAGATACCATTATCCCCTACCCGATGGGGACGTCCTTCCCCTCGGGACACACCTGCGCCAGCTTCTCGGCGGCGACGGCTATCTTCCTCTACGACAAAAAGCTCGGTGCTTTCGCCTACCTGCTGGCGGCGCTTATCGGGTTCTCGCGGAATTACTTCTACGTCCATTACCCCACCGACGTCATCTGCGGAGCGCTCCTCGGCATTATCCTCGGGATCATCGGAACGGCAATAGTCCGCAAGCTGATAGTTCCCAGGTTCGGCGAAAAACTGAAGCTCCCCAAAGAGTGAGCCTGTATCCTATACCTTTATTATGATACCGACCTTAGCAAGCGCCTTTGACAGCACCCCGCCGTCAAGGGCGTATATCTTTGTCTCCCCCGTGAGCTTCTCGAAGGATATGCGCTTGAAGCGCACATAGTTCTCCGAGTAGTCCCCGTTCGTGTAGATGAGCGCCGATATGTATTCGTTCTTGACCGCGTAGTAATTCACGGGTGTCAGCCCCAGTATCGCCGACGGGTCGCGCTCCATGTCCTGTGCAAGCTCGTCAAGGTCACAGTCCACATAGCTTATCCTGCGGCACTTCATGTCCCTGACCCTTGCTTCGAGGGGGTCTTTTTTCGAGCTTCTTTTTTTGGAAAAGAGGGAAAACATCTCATCACTTCCTTTGGCTGTTTGGCTTTTCGGTACGGCGCCTTGCGGCAGGTTTGGTTCGTTTCACGAAATGCGCTGACGCTGTTTCGTGAAATTAAATCGGCGATATTTCTGTTCCCGGGACGCTTTCTTGATTGGGTTGTTTATGCCCTTACTTTTCGGATTTTTTGGGATATCGCCGATTTAACTTTCGGACTTGCGTTTCTTGGGTTCGTTTTGCGGTTTTGGTCGGCTGTGTTTTTTGCACCTTCGGTGCAACGGGGGCGCTGCCCCCACGCGCTTCGCGCTCCCCTGCCGGGTGGGACCCTTTTGAAAAAGGGTCTCCCCCCGGACCCCCCTCCTAAAACTTTTGGTTTGTCCTACTTTGTGCCGCTTTCTTTACTTTGTGCTTGCGGTCAGTTTGCACATTGAATGCCGGCTTTTTTCATGCGGAGCTTGCGTCCGCATGATCGCGGCGAAGCCGCTCCTTCAATTCCGCATTCCGAATTCCTAATTCCGAATTACCTTACGCTGCCGCTTTCCCCATCGACCACAAAACACGGGGCTGATACTTTGCGCTCAGCCCCGTCGTGCTCTTATTTCCTACGCGATGATCCCCTGCGCTTGTTCTCCGTGACGTGCTTTAGATCGGATATCCTCTCCTCGCTCGTCGCTTTGAATTTCGCCATCATGTCCTCAAAACTCGCGTCCCCCGAATTCGTTCTTACTTCAAACTCGGGCGGGGGATTCTTCGCAAAGTCTATCGGAGCGGGTCTCTCGCTCATGGGTCTCCTCGGACGCGCTCCCTGCGGAGCTCTGTCACCGCCGCGGCGCTGTCCGCCGCCCTGCCCGCGGTCGCCGCCTCTGCGCTCACCGGGCTTCATCTCGGGACGCGGCTGGGCTTTCTTTATCGAAAGACTTATCTTTCCGCCCTCGCCCAAAGACAGTACCTTTACCTTTACCTGCTGACCCTCGGTAATGTGATCCTTGATCTCGCTAACATATGTATTAGCGATCTCGGATATATGTACCATGCCCGTAGTACCCTTCTCCAGCTCCACAAAAGCGCCGAATTTCGTGATACCCGTTACCTTACCTTCATAGATCTTTCCTACTTCAAGCTGCATTTTTTTACGAACTTCTCCTCATATTTATTGGTTTATTTCCTGCCCGCTTATCGGGCTTGCTTCTCTTGTCAGTGTTTCTCCACAACGTAGAATCTTCTCTCGTCGGGATATGCGTACCCCAGCTTCTCGATGGCTATTTTCTCCATGTACTCGCTCTCGTTGTCCGAAGCCAGCAGTCTCGTGTACTCGTCGTTGCGCCTTCGCATCTCCGTCATGGCGGCGTTTATCTCCTCACGCTCCTGCCTCAGCTCCACTATCTGCACCTGCTGCGATATTATCACGATGACCGAATACACAACAAGGCATATGACCGCAAACCACGCTATGGGCTTGAAGACCAGCGTCCTCCCGTCCTTCCGCGTTCGCCTTGCGGCACCGGCAGCCGAGCTTTTTCTCTTTTCGTTCACAGCTCTCACTCCCAATTATTAACTCCGTTTTTTTACACATTTCTCTCGGGCAAAGGCGACAAAGGCTTCTGCGCCTGCCTTACCTTATATTATAGCCTTAAAAATCAAAACTTTCAAGAGTTTTTTTCTAATTTTTTTACTTTTTGCAATTTTAGTCGAATTTTACCAATGCACTCGCAAATCAGCTTTGCCAACTTGTGCAGTATGCCTATCGCAGGACTTATCAGATATTTCCATATCGTACCGATGATAAGCTCTGCCAGCCGCGAGAGCCCGCGCCCTGCGGTATAGCACCACATCGCGGCGCCCGCTGTCATTCCCGCAAGGAGGAACCCGCGGTAGTACCCCGTCATCGAGAGCGAGAACACAAAGAACACCGCCCCGAAGCTCAGGGCGTAGGCGAGGTCGCAGACCACCGTCACCGCGCGGAAAGAGAGCGTGTGACGTATCACGCGGAAGAGGTCGTACACCACCCCCATCACCACCCCGACTGCGACGGCGTTCGCAAGAAGCCCCAGCTCGGTCTCGGTGCCGAGCTGCATGGGCGTTACGTCCCCCACGGCTCACCTCAGCAGCTTCGTGAGGAATCCGGGCTTGCGCCTGCGGGCGCGGTCGCCGTAGATTATCGCCGTGACCGTCCCCTCGACGGTGAGCCGTCCCGTGTCCACGTTCATCTCGTTGACGTGCAGACCCTCCCCCAGCACAGCCATCTCGCCGCATTCCGTATAGAGCTGTATGCGCTGTTCGTCGAAGCTGTCCGCGTCGGTGACTCCGCTTATGGAAAGGCTCATGCAGTCCTGCATTACGATACTGTGTCTCCCTGCGGAGGGATTTTCAATACTCATATCACATCACCCCTTACCGCCAGTATATGCCCTCCGCACCGAAACTATTCTCTTTCGCTTTCGCTTTCCGCTCCGACGTAACGCGGAAGAAAAATTTTTCACGGTGCTATAAATGAGCATTTTCATCAAAAAGCACAAATAGTGGTCAGTGTAATGTACCGGAATCGCGCGTTAGCGAAAAGCGCCCCGGCGCGTGTCTGACTGCGTTCAGACCGCCGGCAGGG
>CACZJT010000174.1 GCA_902781565.1 uncultured Ruminococcus sp. | reverse complement strand
GCCCCTTGAACGACTGCCGCGGGTGTCTGAAAGTTAAACAACAAACTATTTTTGGCGTAGCCAAAAATGCCGCGAACTTCGTGCAGGGGTCTCCCCTGCCAAATTATGATTTATCTCTCTTTTCTCGCATAATATGTTAAATTATACAAGATACTCCCCCGAAAGGTCGGGAAATTTTTTTCATCGGCTCTTGATTTTATCCGTAAAATATGGTATCATATATAGTGTATCGAAAAATCGGAAAGGAACGTTGATATGCAAACAAACGATCTTCACGCCGTTAAGAAACGGCTTCGTATACAACAGGGCGTCATAACCCTCGCAAGCCTCGCGATGATCGTGTTCGTGCTGGGCTGGCTCATAAGCACCGCCCTCACGGGCAAAAAGAACGGGCTCAAAGTCAAACTGCCCGCTTTCTCCTCAAAAAGCTCCTCGCAGACCGACAGCAAAGCCGACAGCTCATCGGAAGCCGATGCGGTCACTCCCGTAGATTCCTCACTGACCGATACCGCCGACGAAAGCGGGGACCTCACCCCGAATGCCGACGGCGATACCGTCTACGAGGGAGCGGCGCTTAAAGACGACTTCTCCGACGCCTGCTTCATCGGCGACTCCCGCACCGTCGGGCTGGAGCTCAACAGCGATAAGGCTAAGGGCTCCTTCTTCGCAAGCACGGGTCTCAACGTGTCCTCGGCTCTCACCGATACCGTTTGCAGACTCGCAAACGGCAATATGGGTACCGTCATAGACGCCTGCGGCGAACGCAAGTTCCACCGCGTGTTCGTCATGTTCGGCATAAACGAGCTGGGCTGGCCTTACCCCGATGTGTTCGTGGAGAATTACGTGGAGCTGTTGGAGCAGATAAAGACCGCTCAGCCCGACGCGGAGATATACGTGGAGTCGGTGCTTCCCGTTTCCCCCGCCGCCGCGTATGAGAATGAGGTCTTCACCAACGAGAACATTGATATATTCAATGAATACGTCAAGCAGGCGGCAGATCGGGCGGGCGTTCAGTACCTCGATGTGAACAGCTACTTCAAGAACGAGCTGGGACAGCTCCCCGACGAAGCGGCTTCCGACGGCATACACTTCACCCGCGAATTCTGCCTGAAATGGATAGACCTGCTCGCCTATCTCGTGCCGCAGAAGGAGCCTATGGTCGTTGAGTCAACGCCCGCACAGGCAGCTCCCGCGGACAGTTCCTCCGAAGCCGAGGCACAGACTTTGGGCGACTACACCGACGGCGGCAACGGCGGCGGCTATACCGACTACGGCACGGACGGCGGCTATACCGACTACGGCTACGATAACGGCTACACTGATTACGGCTACGACAACGGTTATACCGATTACAATTACGGGTATTGACGGTCGATAACAGACCTTCCCGACGACCGCTATGGTCTGCGGGCGCACACAGGTGCGCTCCTACAGCATTCGGCACGGAAGATCAAGGAAAGTAATGAAAGGAAAGATCACCATGAAACTGAAAAAGATGATTTGCGTACTCGCTGCGGCTGCTGTTGCGGCTTCGTTTGCGGCTTGCGGGAGCGGGGAAAGCTCCTCCGAGGACGGCGCTGACACCACCGCCGCTGCGGCTGCCGAACCCGCACAGGGCGAAGCACAGGCTGCACTTTCCGCCGCAGATATCGCGGACAAGCTGCACAGCGAGATCACTTACGTTGACAGCCTTAACGAGCTCTCGCCCGAGATGATAGAGAAGATCTACGGCATAAGCGCGGACAAGTATACGAGCGGCAAGGTCTACGTGGGCGGCGTTTCGACCGCCGAGGAGATCGCCTGCTTCGACGCGGTTGACGAAGCGGCTGCGGCTGCGATAAAGACCGCCTGCGACGAGCGCATAGCGGCACAGATAAAGTCCGTCGAGAGCTACAACCCCGATGAGCTGCCCAAGCTGCAAAATCCCGTTCTCGTGACCCGCGGGAACTCGGTGCTCATGTGCCTTTCAAACGACAATGATAAGGCTAAGGAGATCATAGGATAATTCGGGATAGGTAATTCGGGATAGGTTTTACCCGCGCAAATGCCGCGGGTAAGCAGAGCGGGAGCAAGCCCCCGCCCTACATATCATATATGATCTATTGTTTCTGACGTTTATAACAGCTTTTTGACGGAGATTATTATGGTTTTTTCGGGAATGGTCTTCCTGTTTGCGTTTCTGCCTGCGGTGCTGGTGCTTAATTTTGCGCTGCCCCGCAGGTTCGGGAACGCTGTTCTTTTTGCGGTGAGCCTTTTCTTCTACGCATGGGGCGAGCCTAAATATATACTGCTCATGCTGGCTTCCATCGGCGCGGCTTACGTGACGGGACTGTTCGCCGACAAGGATAAATACGGCGCGAAAAAAGCCCGTATCGCCGCCGTTATCGCGGTGGTGTGGAACATAGGGCTTCTGCTGTACTTCAAATACTCGGACTTCGCGGTGGTGAACCTGAACAACGTATTCCACTCAAAGATACCGCTTCCCGGGCTGGCGCTCCCGATAGGGATATCCTTCTACAGCTTCCAGTCGCTTTCCTATGTCATAGACGTTTACAGGGGCGAGGTCAAGCCCCAGAAGAACTTCATCACCCTCGGCACCTATGTGGCGCTTTTCCCGCAGCTCGTTGCGGGACCCATCGTCCGATACATCGACATTGAGCGGCAGCTCAACACCGACCGCCGGTTCTCGGCGCAGAAGTTCGCTTCGGGAGCGAAGCGTTTCGCGGTGGGGCTTGCGAAAAAGGCTCTGCTTGCCAACAACATCTATGCGCTGTTCAACGAGATAGGCGCGGCGCCGCAGAGCGACCTCAGCGTGGCGGCGGCATGGCTGGGGGCTATTGCCTACACCTTCCAGATATACTTTGATTTCAGCGGCTATTCGGACATGGCTATCGGCATCGGAAAAATGCTGGGCTTTGATTTCCTCGAAAACTTCGACTACCCCTACATCTCCGACTCGATCACGGATTTCTGGCGGAGGTGGCACATCTCGCTGTCCTCGTGGTTCAGGGACTACGTATATATCCCGCTGGGCGGCAACAGGCGTGGGCGTGCGCGGCAGTGTCTGAACATCGCGATAGTGTGGGCGCTGACGGGCTTCTGGCATGGTGCGAACTGGAATTTTCTGTTATGGGGCGTATATTTCGGCGCGGTGCTGATGATAGAGAAATTCCTGCTGATGGGGGTACTGAAAAAGCTGCCCGCAGTGATACGGCACGTTTACGCGCTTTTGCTCATTATCATCGGCTGGGGGATATTCGCGTATGAGGACACGGCGGAGCTGAAAGCGAACTTTGCGAATATGTTCGGATTCGGGGGCTTACCGTTATGGAGTGCGCAGACGGGGCTGTGGGTAAGGCAGTATCTGCCGCTTATGGTCATACTCATAATAGGCTCGACGCCGCTGATGCACAAAGCGGGGCGGAAGCTGAACAAGATGTCGCCCGTAGTATATCAGAACGTTTTGGAGCCGATGTCGATGTTATTCATGCTGATAATGTCCACGGCGTATTTAGCGTCGAGCGCATTCAATCCGTTTTTGTATTTCAGGTTCTGAAAATCATAATTTGGCAGGGCAGAGCCCTGCACGAAGTTCGCGGCATTTTTGGCTACGCCAAAAATAGTTTGTTGTTTAACTTTCAGACACCCGCGGCAG
>CACZJT010000173.1 GCA_902781565.1 uncultured Ruminococcus sp. | reverse complement strand
CACGCGCTTCGCGCTCCCCTGCAAGGCGGTACGAACGCAGTCGTACACTCGCCCTTGACCTCGGCAAGGGGCTAACGCCGCCCCTTGCATCCGGCGTTGCTGTGTAACTGTACGCTTGTGCTATTTACGCTAAAATATTCAAATCTTTTTATGCCATTGTTTCAAAAATTGCCGTATTTTCGTATATTTTTTGTCCGCGGGGGTTGATTTTTTTCGGCGAATATGTTATAATTATACTGGGATAATTCGACAAAAGTCAAATCCGGAACGTCTTTGTGTATTCCTACAGAATGTACGCGCTTCCGATGTAGGATTTTGTACAAGCCTACAAATCAGTCCTTTTAAGCAAAGTTTAGGTAAAAATTAAGGTTCGTTTTAAATTAACGCTTTATAATTGATTACAGAAACAAACACAACACACAACACACAACACAAAACACAGAGAGGTGAGCGTTATGGCACAGGAAGTATTCAAAAGAACCGAAAAAAAATATCTCCTCGATAAAGGTACTTACGAAAAGCTGATATTCAGACTTAATCAATATATGGAACGCGACAAATATTTCGACAGCGAGATACTCTCGCTCTACTACGATACCCCCGATTACAGGCTTATCCGCACCAGCATTGAAAAGCCCGTTTTCAAGGAAAAGGTAAGACTTCGCACCTACGGCGTGCCTACCGATGACAGCACCGCTTTCCTCGAATACAAGCGCAAGTTCAAGGGCGTTGTCTACAAGCGAAGAACCTTCATGGCGCTTGACGATACCCTCCGCTTCATAAATGGCGAGGACGTTGAAGAGAACAATCCCCAGATCGAAAGGGAACTCAGATACGCTTTCAGGTATTACAACGACCTCGCGCCCAGAATGCTCGTGAGCTATCACAGAAATTCCTACTTCGGCAAGGAGGACTCGAATCTCCGCATCACCTTCGATGACAATATCCTCTACCGCGGCTACGACCTCGACCTCCGCAAGGGGCTCTACGGCAGACAGCTGCTCGATGAGGGTCAGCGGCTCATGGAGATAAAGATACCCGGCGCTATGCCGCTTTGGTTATCCCACATTCTCGACGAGCTGAAAATTTACCCCCGCTCGATGTCCAAGTACGGCACCGCTTACACCACCCTCATGATGGAAAACGCCCTGAACGGCAGAGACAGATTTTCCGTGAACGCCGAGCGCGTCAGAAGGGCTATCTGATACACACTCAATCCACCGAAAAATAAAAAAGCTCGTTTTACCGAGCTTTTTTAGGGGAATATAATTGCTAAATTCTGTAAATTTTGCTATATTATGAAAGGACGTATGACTTATGACAACATTTACCGCATCTACTATAGGAGACCTCTTCACCTTCTCGACAGGCAGCCTTACCCTCACGGCGCTTCTTATCTGCACGGGCTGTGCGCTGGTGCTGGGCGCTATCATAGCATTCGTATTCGGACAGGGCGAGAAAAAGAACTCCAAGGGCTTTTCGCTGACGCTGATACTCCTCCCCGCTATCGTTCAGATGGTGATAATGCTGGTAAACGGCGATGTGGGAACGGGCGTCGCGGTCATGGGCGCATTCGGACTGGTAAGGTTCCGCTCGGCTCCCGGCTCGGCTAAGGAGATATGTGCGATATTCCTCGCAATGGCGGCAGGACTTGCCTGCGGAACTCAGCACCTTGCGGTGGCGTTCATCTTCACGGTACTTATCTGCGCAGTCAGCTTCATCATCTCGGCAGTTTCAAAGAGTACGGCTTCGGGCGAAAAGAGCTTAAAGATAGTCATTCCCGAATCCCTCGATTACGGCAATGTATTTAACGACATCTTCAAGCGCTACACCGAGAGCTGCGAGCTGGAGGAAGTAAAGACCACCAACATGGGAAGCCTGTACAAGCTGTCCTACACCGTAGTCTTAAAGGACGCGGCAAAGGAGAAAGCCATGATAGACGAGCTCAGAGAGCGCAACGGCAACCTCGAAATCTCCTGCGGCAGACCCGTGAACGACAAGGAAAGACTGTAAACCAAGCCCCCTCGGCGCGAAAGCGCTTCATCATATCCGACGCGGCGGAAACGCCGCGTTATTTTTTGCGCCCCTGCACACGGCGGAATGTGGGCGCACCTATGTTTGTGTCCTACATATCCCGCATGACTTTTTTTCCGAAAATACTGGACAAATGCCCTCGGATATGTTACAATAGTATTAGTATATTTTCGGAGAGGGTGTACCGCTTTTGGAGAGAATACTCGAAATATCGGCTTCTTATCTCGGCAGCTTTGTGAATACTTTGATACCTGCCATAATATTTATATTCTTGAACGACGTTCTTTTCCTGTCCCGCTACTATAAGTACGACACCAAGGAAAACAGCCGCATTATCCGCAGGAAGCTCCTGAGGCTCGTGCCTGTTTCGCCTATCGGACTTTTCATCACCCTCGCGGTGGTGCTGTCCATAACAGCGTGGCTTCTCGGCAAGCTCATGAAGGCGCTGGGCGCCGCGGACTTCCTGTCCACGGTACTGGTGCTGAACGTCACCGCCGAACAGGGGCTCACCGTCGATACCGCGGGCGGCGATACCGAAGCGCTCCTGATACTCTTTGTCACCTGCTTCATCGTCGCCGTGCCTATCGTAAGGCTGTTCATTCGCCGTTACTGCAAGATCATCGGCTGTTCCCGCGATCTGGGGCTTTTCGTCTACATGGCGGTCATGTATATGTACGTCACGAGCGCACTCATCACCCTGCCTATCGGGAACCCCACCGTATCGAGCCTTGTTTCAATGGGCAGCTTCATCGTCATGCTTCTGATATTCTACCTGCCCTCTCAGGACAAGATAGAATTCATGCGCGTGCGGGAAAACACGGGAATGCTGGGGCAGATAAACCGCCTGCCGATCATGAATTTCATACTCCTGCTGGTGCTGCTGGCGCTCGAATTCATGCTCCTTAAAAAAGGCTACCTCAACAACGCATTCTACTGCGCGATACTGGCATTCGCGGTGCTTCTCTACGCGGCTTCGCAGATATCCTACCGCATACTGTATATGCACATCGAGGAGCGCAACCGCATACTGGAGCTTTCGCGCGAATCGCAGGAATCGCAGGAGCAGGTAACGCTGGCATTCGCGGAGATAACGGAAGCGAAGTCGGGACAGACTGGTCAGCACGTAAAGCGCGTATCGGAGTACACCCGTGTCATTGCGGAGGCTATGGGCATGGACTACAAGACGGTGAACCTCATGCGGGTAGCTTCGATGATGCACGATATAGGCAAGCTGCTGATACCTCCCGAGATACTGGAGAAACCCGGGCGGCTGACCGACGAGGAATTCGAGATCATGAAGAACCATGTAGTCATCGGCGAGAGCCTGCTGCACAACGCTCCGGGCGAGATAATGTCTATGGCGAGAGTGATAGCCCAGCAGCACCATGAGTGGATAAACGGCAAGGGGTACTTAGGCATGACGGGAGATGAGATAGAGCTGCCCGCGAAGATATGTGCGGTAGCGGACGTTTATGACGCGCTGACGAGTGCGAGGTCATACAAGAAAGCGTGGACGGCTGAGGAAGCCTACAATATTATAACCGAGGAATCGGGCACGCATTTCGACCCCGAGGTAGTGGAAGCATTCAAGGAGCATTTTGAGGAGATCAAGGAAGTACAGGAGCTGTACCGTGACGAATCATCGACGTACAGATTCTAACAGGGCAGAGCCCTGCACGAAGTTCGCGGCATTTTGGCGTAGCCAAAATTTATTTGTGGCTGAAATATCAGACACCCGCGGCAGTCGTTCAAGGGGCTT
>CACZJT010000172.1 GCA_902781565.1 uncultured Ruminococcus sp. | reverse complement strand
TTTAATGCACAGTTGCTTTGCGCGCGGTCTGATTAAAATGGGGCGCTGCCCCATACCCCGCCGGGCTAGCGCGCCCGGAGGCGCTTTTTTGCTAACGCAGTATCTCCGTTTCAGTTGTCTTTATCCGCTTTTTTGCTCACGCAATTTCTCCATGTAGGTTGTCTTTTAGCCTCATAAATTATGATTTATGCTGCCAATTCCAAATCACTAAATCAAGGGAGATCTTTTTTTTGGAAAGCTATAGTATACTTTTTGACCTCGCGGTAATTATGGTCGCCGCTAAATTCATGGGTCTTGTCGCACGTAAGTGTAAAGCTCCGATGGTCGTGGGTGAGATCGTCGCGGGACTCATCATCGGTCCCTGCCTGCTCGGTATCGTTCAGCCGGGTGACTTCCTTAACGGTCTCGCAGAGATCGGCGTTATCCTTATCATGTTCTCGGCGGGTCTTGAAACGAATTTGCAGGAACTCAAAAAATCGGGCTTTATCTCGTTCATCATCGCCTGCGTGGGCGTTTTCGTGCCACTCGTCTGCGGAGCACTGCTGTACATGGGTGTATACGGCTTCGCGGAGGTCGGGAGCGAGCATTTCTTCAAGGCTGTTTTCATCGGCAGTATCATGACCGCTACCTCCGTCGGTATTACCGTTGAGGTATTGAAGGAGCTGGGCTTCCTGAACGGCAGGGTCGGGCAGACCATACTCTCCGCCGCCATAATCGACGACGTTATCGGTATCATCGTGCTGACCTTCGTCCTCGGCTTCAAGGATCCGTCAAACAAGCCCGTTGAGGTGCTTATACAGGTGGTGCTGTTCCTCGTGCTGTCGCTGATCGTGGGCTATGTCACCTACCGCGTTTTCAAGATCATAGACGACCGCTACCCCCACACCCGCAGGATACCCATAATCGCCCTGTCCCTCTGCTTTATCCTCGCTTACGTCGCCGAGAAATTCTTCGGTATCGCCGACATCACGGGCGCTTACATAGCGGGTATAATCCTCTGCAACGTCCGCGACGCCGACTACATCGACCGCAAGGTGAACGTCAACGGGTATATGTTCTTCGCGCCCATATTCTTCGTGGGTATCGGACTAAAGACCGATTTTTCGTCCATTGATTCGAGCATGATACTGTTCTCGGTGGGCTTCGTGCTGACCGCCATGCTCTCGAAACTGGTAGGCTGCGGACTTGCGGCTAAGTGCTTCAAGTTCAAAAACATCGAATGCTTGAAGATAGGCGCGGGCATGATGACCCGCGGGGAAGTGGCGCTGATAATCACCAGCAAGGGTCTTGCTCTCGGGGTGATAGACCCGTCATACTTCACGGCGGTGATACTGCTCATAATCACCTCCTCCATCGTCACGCCGATACTGCTCAAATACCTCTACTCCAAAGCCCCCGACCCCGCGCCCGAAAAAGAGACCGCCCCCGCGTGACGGTCTGCTGTCTGCGGGAACGGTCGTATAATACTATTCAGCCGCGCTTGACGAGCTTTTCAGCTCGGGGTCAAGTGCGGTTTTTATACTAATCCCTAAAAGGTTAGTAGACAAAGATCGGTGCTGACGGCTCAGCGATCAAGGAAAGCGACCGCAGCCCCTTGTACAAGCACAGCTTGTACAAGGGAGCTTGACGACGAGTGATGAGCCGTCAGTGCCGAGATTTGTCTGCTGTTCTTTTAGGGATTAGTATTATATCGCCCTTTTCAGCGCCGCCGTGAACTCTCCTGCGGCACCTACCGAACCCTCGTCCTTGTCGGCTATTATGTTCACCAGCGCCGAGCCGACTATAACGCCGTCCGCGTGGGAAGCCATGCTCGCCGCGAGCTCGGGGGAGGAAATGCCGAAGCCTATGCAGTACGGCACGTTTTCGCCGTCTTTGAGCGGTGCTAAGAGCGCGTCGAAATCCGTTGTGATCTTCGTCCTCGCTCCCGTCACGCCCAGCGACGATACCACGTACAGAAAGCCCTTGCTCTCCGCCGCGATCATGCTCACACGCTCCGCGGAGGTGGGCGCTACGAGATTTATCGGGTATACCCCGTGCCTGTCAGCGGGCTCCGCGATCTCGTCCCGCTCCTCAAAGGGCAGGTCGGGAACGATCACGCCGTCTATCCCAAGCTCCTCGCATTTCGTGAAAAACTTCTCCGTCCCGTAGCGGAATATGGTGTTTATGTACATCATCAAAAGGAGCGGCTTGTCGGTCTTTTCGCGGAGGTTCTTTACCGTCACGAATATCTTGTCGAGGGTCGTGCCGTTTTTCAGCGACCTCAGCGAAGCACGCTGTATCGTCTTGCCCTCGGCGATGGGATCGGAAAAGGGAACGCCCAGCTCCACGATGTCCGCGCCCCGCTCAAACATTTCGAGCACCAGCTTTTCCGTAGTTTCAAGATCGGGGTCTCCCGCCGTCACGAATTCTATGAGAGCCTTCTCGTCCCGCGCTCTGAGCTCCTCAAAGCAGCGGTCTATCCTGTTTTTGCTGTTACTGCTCAACTACATCTACCCCCCTGTATTTTGCTATCGAATAAACGTCCTTGTCGCCGCGCCCCGAAAGGTTGATGACAAGTATCTGATCTTTCCCCATCGTCGGAGCTATTTTCAGCGCCGCCGCCACCGCATGAGCCGATTCTATCGCGGGGATAATGCCCTCGGTCTTGGAAAGGTACTCGAAAGCCTGTACCGCTTCCTCGTCGGTGACGGAGACATATTCGGCTCTGCCCGTGTCGTGGAGATAGGTATGCTCGGGACCCACGCCCGGGTAATCGAGCCCTGCGCTTATGGAATAAACGGGAGCTATCTGCCCGTACTCGTCCTGCAAGAACAGTGACTTCATGCCGTGGAAAATGCCCTCGGTACCGAGCGCCATTGTCGCGGCGGTGTCGGGGGTGTTTATGCCCCTGCCCGCGGCTTCCGCGCCGACGAGCCGCACGCCCTCATCGCCGATGAAGTCGTAGAATGCGCCCATAGCGTTCGAGCCGCCGCCCACGCAAGCCACCACGCAGTCGGGGAGCCTGCCCTCGCGTTCCTTTAGCTGTGCCTTGATCTCCTCGGAGATGACCTTCTGGAAATCCCGCACCATAGTCGGGTAAGGGTGCGGCCCCATTACGGAGCCTATGCAGTAGAAGGTGGTGTCGATATTTGAGCACCAGTCGCGCATAGCCTCGTTGATAGCGTCCTTTAGTGTGGAAGTCCCGCTGTCAACGGCGGTGACTTTAGCGCCGAGAAGCTCCATTCTGTAGACGTTAAGGGATTGGCGCTTGCAGTCCTCCGCGCCCATGTAGACCTCGCATTCGAGCCCCATGAGAGCGCAGACGGTAGCAGTCGCAACGCCGTGCTGACCTGCGCCCGTTTCGGCGATGATACGTTTCTTACCCATTTTCTTAGCGAGAAGTATCTGACCGAGGACGTTGTTTATCTTATGAGCGCCCGTATGGTTTAAGTCCTCGCGTTTGATGTAAATTTTTGCGCCGCCGAGGTCTGCGCTCATCTTCTGGGCGAAGTAGAGCATAGAGGGGCGGTTAGCGTAATCGCGGTAGAGGACGCGGAGTTCATCGAGGAACTGCGGGTCGTCCTTATACTTATCGTAAGCCTTTTCAAGCTCATGAACGGCAGTCATAACGGTCTCGGGAACATATTGTCCGCCGTATTTGCCGAATCTTCCGACTTTTTCCATATATATTTCCTCCTTAAAATCATAATTTGTAAGGCTGACCGTACTGCACAAACCGATGTAGGGCGGGGGCTTGCTCCCGCCGTTCGATCTGCACAATTCTGTGTAGGGTGGGGGCTTGCCCCCACCTCGGATTACAACAAATGCTACGTTGACCACAGTCATTGT
>CACZJT010000171.1 GCA_902781565.1 uncultured Ruminococcus sp. | reverse complement strand
ACAACGTAATTACGCACTTTACAATATTCTGTATAAATAGTTTCATGAAAGGAGAGACTATCATGGACTTTAACAATAAACTATATGAACTCAGAAAGCAGAAAGGTCTGTCACAGGAAGAACTTGCCAACCGACTGAACGTTTCGAGGCAGACTATCTCGAAATGGGAAATTGGAGATTCGGCACCGGACCTTGAGAAGCTGGTAGCAATAAGCGATCTATTTGATATATCCCTCGATGAATTGGTGCACGGCAAGACTCCGGAACCCGAGCCTTTGACAGCCGCTCAGATGCAGACTGCGGGGGCTGCGATATACTCGGACATCAAGGAAAATATCGTTACCGATGAGAATAAGAAAAGAGCCAAGAAAGGCGTTAAAATAGCCGCTATCATCGCGGGGGTGATACTTCTTGTTGACTTTCTCAGCTTTGCGATATATATTGCTGTCAACGGTTTCCCAAAATAAACGCAGATAACAAGGCTCGACAGCTTTTCTTCGCTGTCGAGCCTTGTTGTAGGTTATGTTGTATTTCGGAAAGCCATTGATAAAATAAAGAGCAGCCCTACAGACTGCCACCCTTGACAGGACGTTTGCTTATAATCAACTCTTATATGCATAAAAAGATACGTAATACCGTCGAGAGCAATTTGACATCACCGAGGGTCACACAAATCACACGAAGCTGAACGAAAAAACGCTGTAATTACGCAGTTTTCAGAGGCATAGGAGGGGGTTCGACTCCCCTCGCCTCCACCATAAATGACAAAAGCCTCCGCAGCACGCGGGGGCTTTTGTCGTCAGGAAATCAGGAGTATCATTTCTGCGGTGATGTGTCCTGCATCACCAGCGGAGGTATGCGTTCTTCCGCGCGTGTGAAGAATCCTCTGACATCAGCTCCTGCCTGAAACAGCTTGTTTTCGGGAAACTCCGCGATCTCCTTCAGCTTGCCGTATATCGGATATCCGGGGGCGAGGCTGTCATAGACGCTCGTTCGCGCCGGCAGAAGATACTGCGGAACGCCTTGCTCAGACGTTCCCGAAAGAGCCGCCGTCATGGTCCGGGCGCAGGTGACGGTATCCAGAAGATCATATGCGAGTTCCTTTTTTTCATCGGGGATAGTGGAACGTATCGCTGCCGCATCACAGAACATGAGGGGAACATTCTTCTTTTTCGTGTAAGAGAACGTTCGCAGCTCCATATCCTCTGCCGCGCTGCCCATTGCCGACATGGATTCCGAAAAACCGATATATGCCCTGCCGCTGCCCTGTGCGAACCACCGCGCCCTCTCGAAAGAATCGCCGCCCTCAGAAACATAGTTCACCTGAGTCGCGCCGCCCATGCGTCTGATCCTTCTCACCGCCTCCAGAGCTTCGGGCGAGATACTGTCAAGATCGGGAACAGGCTCGCAGCCGAAGTATTCCCCGGATGAATCGCACATGGCATCCATGTACATTACTGTCTTGGTCATTTCCCATGAAAGATCGGCAAGCAGACCCTCGGCGTTCGCAGGACGCTCGGTATCTTTCACTCTGTCACCGAGTTTTTCGTAAAGTGTATCGATATCCCTGACACCCGAAAGCTCAGTATCTTCCTTTCGTGTGTAAAGCAGATCGGTACACAAAAGCTGCGGAACGGCGTAAACAGTACCGTCAGAGCGAAGACCCTCGGCAGCATAGGCGATAATGTCATCGCTGTCGCTTATCCTGTCTGCGGGGACAGGCAGCAGATACCCCTCTTTGACGAAGTGCGCGAAATATAACGCATCGAACACAAACACGTCCGTATCCTCTGTGGGTTCGTTATAATAGCAGTCCCATTCCTTAAATTCCAGCCCCACGTCCGGATGCTTTGTTCTCCAGCAGTCTCCGACCGCCTGCTCAAAGGCATCACTGTCGGGAAGATATGGATAAAGTGCCACGCTCATCGTCTGTACGTCAGGTCTTGTCCGAGGAATAAAGACTGCTATCACTGCCGTTACCGCAGCCGCGGCGAGAACAGCTGCCGCTGTACCGATGATCAGCCGACGTTTCATCATCCATCACCCCTTTCTTACCAAAGATCCGGCACGGCATACCGCGCCAAAAGGCTTTTTTTATCTCACATTCTTTTCGTAGATTATCCTGAGCCCTTTGAGCAGGAGCAGCTCGTCCTCGATTATCTCCCGCTTGCAGAAGGGCACCACCACGTTCGCAAGCCCGCCCGTCGCTATGACATTGCAGCGCTCGCCAAGCTCCTCCTCTATGCGCTCTATCACGCCGTCCAAGGTCGAAGCCGTGCCGTTTATAATGCCGCTTTTCATGCAGTCCACGGTGTTCCTGCCTATGACCCTTGCCGCTGGGGTAAGGCTTATGTTCGGGAGCTGTGAGGTACGTCCCGCAAGCGATTCGAGGGACACGCGCAGCCCGGGGATTATCATTCCTCCGAGAAAATTCTTGTTCCCGTCGATGACCGAGACCGTGGTCGCCGTCCCCATGTCTATGAGTATGAGCGGTGCTTCGTACTGGTTTATCGCGCCCACCGCGTCGGCAACTCTGTCGCTGCCAAGCTGTGCGGGGTCGTCAAGGAGTATGTTGAGCCCCGTTTTCACGCCGGGACCCACGGTAAGCACGTCCCCGCAGCCCAGCCTTTCCATCGCCGAGCGCAGCGTTTCGGTGAGGGGCGGCACTACCGAGGACACGATGCCCCCGTCTATCCTCTCGCCGTTCAGACCGTGGAGTTCGAGGATAGTCTTTATCATGACGGTGTACTCCATCGCCGTCGAGCGGTGGTTGGTAGAGAGCCGTTCGACGAACATTATCTCGCTGCTGTCAAAGCAGCCGATAACAATGTTTGAGTTTCCGATATCGACCGCAAGTATCATGGTTTTTCCTCCATGTCGATAAGTCTGCCGTGGCGTTCATAGCGTGCCGTCCGTACAGGGCGGTTTTCTCCGTCAACGAACACCACGCGGGGAGGTTCCTCGCGGGCTTCATCGGGGGTCATATCGGCGTAAGCCATGATTATCACGAGGTCGCCCTTCTGACCCGACCTTGCGGCTGCCCCGTTCAGGCAGATGACCCCGCTGCCGCGTTCGCCCGCGATAACGTAAGTCTCGATACGGCTGCCGTTATTGACATTGACGATATGGACGTGTTCATACTCGAACAGACCGGCGGCGTCCATGAGATCCTCGTCTATGGTGATACTGCCGACGTAATCAAGCTCCGCCTGTGTCACGGTCGCGCGGTGTATCTTGCTTTTCAGTACGGAAATATTCATGCGTCCTCCTTTTTCGCTTTTCTGCTGTCAACTATGCTTCTTATGGCAGTAGCGATAAGCCCGCCCGCGGTAGTAAGGCAGAGAGCGCGAAGGGATTGATTTATGCGGTATTTCTTGGATTCCTTAGGGTAAGTGAACTGTCTCGCCACGCGGTCGATAGCGAACAGAAGTCCCGCAAGCACCGTAAGGCTCACGGAGATGATTATATTGGTAGAAGTTCTCATAGCAGTCTCCTTTATATTTTGGGAAATCATGATTTGCAGGGCTGACTTCGTTGCACTATTTGGTGTAGGGGGTACGAACTATGTTCGTACTGGGCTTGCCCCGACCTCTTGACCCGAACAACGTTACGTTGTTCCATTTGTGTAGGGGCGCACCTAAGAAACCTTTAGGTTTCCGTGTGCCCGTGGGTAACGTAGGGTGTACCTTGACCCCGCCCGCCTTACGGCAGGTTTGGGGGTTGCACGAAAATCGCTTACGCTCTTTCGCGCAATTAAATCGGCGATACGTCTGTTCACGGGACTTTGTGCGGGTCGGGGCGTTTCTGCCCTTACTTATCGGCTTTTCTTTGATATCGCCGATTTAACTTTCGGGCTTGCGTTTCTCGGGTGAATTTTGTGTTTGCGGTTCGCGTGTTTCTTGCGCCTGCGGCGCAACGGGGGCTCTG
>CACZJT010000170.1:8921-9408 GCA_902781565.1 uncultured Ruminococcus sp. | reverse complement strand
ATCATTTCAAAATATTCGGTGATTATGTTTTTCTTCATAGCTCTATTTTATCATATTTGGTGTGATTTGTAAACCTTTTGTAATTATTGATTTCCGTGTAAAACAGTAGCGGAAATGTAACCTATTCTTTTTGTGTGCTTTTGCCTGTTTTGCGGCGGGGTTGGTGCGCTTTCGCCCGCCTTGCGGCAGGTTTGGGGGTTGTGCAAAAACCGCTCCGCTCTTTTGCACAATTAAATCGGCGATACGTCTGGTTCACGGTACTTTGTGCGGGGCTGTTGCTTTGTCCCTTACTGCACGTTTTTCTTGGGTATCGCCGATTTAACTTGGACTTTCGGACTTGCGCTTCTCGGGTGGCTTTGTCTTGTCGGTTCGCGTGTTTTTGCGCCTGCGGCGCAACGGGGGCTCTGCCCCCACGCGAACTGCGTTCGCTCCCCTGCCTAAGGGCTCCTCGCCCTTAGGAATCCTCGCCAGCCTCGCGCGGCTGGAC
>CACZJT010000170.1:0-8903 GCA_902781565.1 uncultured Ruminococcus sp. | reverse complement strand
CCTCGCGCGGCTGGACCCGCTGTCTGTGCTACAGAGAGCTTCTTCTTTTTATTTTACTTGCGGTCATTTTACACTTTCTAAATCATGCGGAGCGAAGCGTCCGCATAAACATCGCCGAAGGCGATACCTTCAATTCCGAATTCCGCATTCCGAATTCCGAATTCCAAATTCCAAATTCCGCATTCCGAATTCAAAAAGCCCCCTGCTCGGGGGGCTTTTGTTGTTTTTATTCGAGTGACATTTCCATTATGGGCTTCAACACGTCGCCGCCTGCGGGTACCATCGGGAGAACGTTCACGTCCTTGTCGATGACTACCTCCACAAGCACGGGTCTGCCCTGCTTCGTGTAGTCGAGGGCTTTCTGCAAGCCGCTCTCTATCTCCGTCCGCGAGGTTATCCGCACGCCCTCGATGCCGAAGGCTTCCGCCAGCTTCATGAAGTCCGTTCCGCGGTCGATGGTGGTCTGCGAGAAACGCTTGTTGTAGAAAAGCCTCTGCCACTGGCGCACCATTCCGAGGGCGTTGTTCTCGAACACCAGCTCGACGATCGGTATGCCGTGTTTCGCAAGGGTCGAAAGCTCGTTGCAGTTCATGAAGAAGCTGCCGTCGCCCGCGATGTTCACAACGGTCTTGTCGGGGTTGCCGATCTTTGCGCCTATCGCTGCGCCCAGACCGTAGCCCATAGTTCCCAGACCGCCGCTCGAAGCGAAGGTGCGCGGCTCGGTGAAGTCGTAGAACTGCGCCGCCCACATCTGGTGCTGTCCGACCTCGGTGGTGATTATCGCCTTGGCGTCGGTCAGGCGGTTCAGGGTCTTTATCACCGCGTCGGGGAGGACTTCGTTGACGTTGTGTATGGGCGCCATGCTGAGGGCGTATTTCTTCTGCCACTCGGCTATCTGACTTATCCACTCATGGTGGCGCACCTGCGGGAGTATCTTGTTCAGGCGGTCGAGTACGTATTTGAGGTCGCCGTTCACGTAGCAGTCGGGGGTGACGCTCTTGCCTATCTCGGCGGGGTCTATCTCAACGTGAATGACCTTGGTGTGCTTTGCGAAGGTGTCGGTGTTGAGGGCAACTCTGTCCGAGAAGCGGGAGCCTAAAACTATCATGAGGTCGCAGTCCCGCAGGACGAGGGAAGCGGTCTTTGTGCCGTGCATACCCAGCATACCCACGAAGCGGGGGTCTTTGTTGTAGAACGCAGTCTGACCCATGAGGGAGAGCGCAACGGGCGCGTCAATGCGGCTCACGAATTCCCCGAGAGCGCCCTCGGCGTCGCAGGAAACTATACCGCCGCCCGCGTAAACGAAAGGCTTGTCCGACTGACGGATAAGCTCGGCGGCGCGGTCTATCTGTTCGTTGATATCGTCGGGGTTGTGGTTGATGATGACAGCGGGGGTCTTAGGTTCGTAGTCGCATATCGCGGCGGTGACGTCCTTGGGAATGTCGATAAGTACGGGACCCTTGCGCCCCTCGTTTGCGATGTAGAACGCCTGACGAACGGTATCCGCGAGGTCGTGAACGTCCTTGACGATGAAGTTATGTTTGGTGATGGGCATGGTTATGCCGCAGATATCGACCTCTTGAAATGAATCAAGACCCAGCGAGGAAGTGCCCACGTTTCCCGTGATAGCCACGAGGGGAACGGAGTCCATATTTGCGGTAGCGATACCTGTCACGAGGTTGGTAGCTCCGGGACCCGAGGTAGCGATGACCACGCCCGTCCTGCCCGTAGTGCGTGAGAAGCCGTCGGCGGCGTGGCAGGCAGCCTGTTCGTGAGCTGTGATGATGTGGCGTATGCGGTCGCTGTACTTATACAGTGCGTCATAGATATTGAGCACCGCGCCGCCCGGATAACCGAACACGGTATCCGCGCCCTGTTCCAGCAGACATTCGAGAAGTATTTCGGAACCATTAAGTTTCATTGTATATTCCTCCGAGAAATAAGATGTCATTTTATATTATACAACATAATTCGCGGTTTGTCAACTGTCGGATAATTATTATCACGGAAATCATTTTTGCCCTGTTTGGCGGCATTATGTAGGGACGCACCTAAGAAACCTTTAGGCTTCCGTGCGCCCGCCCGCCCCACATGGGTGCGGCTCTTGCCCGCCTGACGGCGGGTCTGTTGCCTGCCTTGCGGCAGGTTTGGGGGTTGTGCTTTTTGTGGGGGGCGTGTGTCCCGCCTGCCTTACGGCAGGTTTGGGGTTGCACGAAAATCGCTTACGCTCTTTCGCGCAATTAAATCGGCGATACGTCTTGTTCACGGTACTTTGTGCGGGTCGGTTCGTTTCTGCCCTTACTTATCGGCTTTTCTTTGGTATCGCCGATTTAATACAAACGTACCCGTTTCACACCGTCCCATGTAGGGGCGAGCATTGCTCGCCCGTGCTCTCCCGTAAACGTCCGTGTACACCCGTATATATGACCCTTTCGGACTTGCTTTTCTCGGTCGGCTTTGTGCTGCCCTTAGGAATCCTCGCCAGCCTCGCGCGGCTGGACCCGCTGTCTGTGCTACAGAGAGCTTCTTCTTTTTATTTTACTTGCGGTCATTTTACACTTTCTTTTTGCGGCTCCGGCGGAGCGGTTTCGCTTGGCGTACCGCGTCCGCATATCCGTCGCGTAGCGACACCTTCAATTCCAAATTCCGAATTCCGCATTCCGAATTGAAAAAGCCGTGTTCCCACGGCTTTACGTTCTCTTAAACAGCTTCGTCCTGCCCCTTGTTCCCGTCTGCTCCGTCCTGCCGAGATAGCAGAGTATCGTTACCGCACACTGCGCGGTCTCGTAGCTCGTCCCCGCTTTCTTCGCAAGCTCTTTTATCGTGAACTCCTCGGATAACGCTTCGGGGAGGAAAAGGTCGTAATCGGCGGGGGTACACAGGTCTATCTCGTCTATGAGCCGCGCGGGGAGCCTGTCCTCGCGGTGAGAGCCCCGCTTTCCGTCCCGCGAACGCCGCCCGTCTTTGAGCCTCAGCTCATGTATCTCCAGCAATAACAGCTTCACGCGGAAACGCGGGTTGTCAAGAAGGTACTTTATGCGTATCAGCTCCCGACAGCTGTCTATCGGACGCATTTTCTTCGGGGAGCGCCGCGGTTTCTCCGCTTCGCCCGTTTCGGGGTCTATCCATGTGAGATACTTCACCGCCGCCATAGGGTACACCACCGTCACCGAGGGGACGTCCGCATATTCCAGCATGGCTTCGAGCTTCGGGCGCAGGGGCGTGAAGCTCCCCGTCTGTATCTCGAATACCCCGTCCCCGCGGAAAACGTCCGCCACGAAACGCCCTATGCTTATCTCGTGAAAGGCGGTGTCGGGCTCGATACAGCGCTTTATCACCGCATGGAGGGTCTTTTCCGAAAGGGTGCCTATGCCCTGCCGCTCACGCTCACGCTCCGATGACATGACCGCTTCGCAGGCTTCCCTGAAGCGGTCGGGAGTTATTGTTATTTTATCGGTCACTGTATGCTGTCAATGGTCAGCTTCTTGTAGGTGTCGGAGTAATCGACTTTCATGGATTCCATGATGTCGATGTAGACCTGCTGACGGTTGGGGAGGTCGTAATCCTGTATCATCGTGTCGATGTTCTCCTCCACATAGTCCATGTCTATCGGCATACGCTTGATGATGAACCAGCCGTAGCTCTCGCTCGCCACAAGCTCGTCCACAACGCTGTCCTCCTTGAGGGCGAAGGAAGCCTCACGAAACTCGGGAACGAAGGAGGTGTTATGGGTCATGTAGTAGCCCTCGGGCTTGGATTCCATACCGGGGTCCCAGCCGTATTCGGCAAGGAGCGCCTCGAAGTCATCGCCGTTCTTGGCTTTGGCAAGCACCTCTTCGGCGAGGGCTTTGCTCTCCTCCCTGACCTTAGCCTGCTCCTCCTCGGAGAGGGCGGCGAAGGCGGTCTGCTTGGCGTCCCTTTTCTCGACGAGGGAGTAGCCGTCGTAAGCCTTTTTGGTCTCCTCATCGGTTATCTCGGTTTTGGCGTAGTAGGGAATGAGTATGGAGCGCACGCAGGCATATACCTCGGGGTCTTTCACGATCTTGCGGAAATCCTCCTTTGAGGTGGCGTATTTGCCGTCGCCCACGAAAAGGTTCGCAGTCTTGGAGTAGAGGGCGGCGTGTTCTATCATAGCCTTTACGACCTCATCGGTAAGGTAGCCCTGTTTGAGGGTCTGCTGATAGGCGTCCTCGGAGCCGGAATTCTGCTTTATGCCCTCGTAGGTCGCTTCATTGTCGGCGATATCCTGATCGTCCAGCTCTATGCCGTTTTCCTCGGCGAGGACGTAGGTGACGTGATCCTGTTTGATATTGGTGATGACCCGATCGAGGAGAGTTTCAAAGCCGTTCTCCGTTTCGCGGATAGTATCGAGGGTAGCGCCGTAATTCTGGGTGAGCTGGGAGATAGTGGCATAGTAGTAATATCTGAACGTATCGAAGTCGATATCTCTGCCGTTTACGGTCAGCATAACGAGGTTCGAGGTGTCTACCTCCTTGCCGTCTATGGTGAGCTTAGGCTCGGGAACGGGTGCGGGGACGGTGGGATCGGAGGTCTCGGAAGTCTCGGCGGCGGAGCTGACATCGGTAACGGCGTCGGAGGTATCGGAGACAGAGGAGTCCTTTTTATCGCCGTCGGAGCAAGCCGAGAGCGCACCGCCGCAGATGATAACGGCAGTAAAGAGAGCGAGTAATTTCTTTATCATAGCAATTTCCTTTCAGTTAAAAAAGCGGAAGACCGCGGATAAGCAATAAAAAGCAAGCGGAACGATCAGTGCAAAGCGTACCGAACGAACGCGAAGCGACAGCGGGTCCAGCCGCGCGAGGCTGGCGAGGATTCCTAAGGGCGAGGAGCCCTTAGGCAGGGGAGCGCGAAGCGCTGGGGGCGGCGCCCCCGTTGCGCCGAAGGCGCAATTAAGCAAGCGTACCGACAAATCAATTCGTTCCCAAGAACCGCGCACGAACCGTCCAATCAATTCGTTCCCAAGAACCGCGCACGAACCGTCCGTTTAAATCGGCGATACCAAAGAAAAGCGTGCAGTAAGGGACAAAGCAACAGCCCCGCACAACGTCCCGTGAACAGACGTATCGCCGATTTAATTTCACGAAACAGCGAAGCGCATTTCGTGAAACCCCAAACCCGCCGTCAGGCGGGCAATAAGCGCCGCTCAAAGCCGTGCAATCCCGAACCCGCCGCAAGGCAGGCGGAACGCACGTCTGCGTTATCCACGGGCGCACGGAAACCTAAAGGTTTCTTAGGTGCGCCCCTACAATGCACGTAAATAACGTTACGTGTGCGGTGATTCGTGGCGGGGGCAAGCCCCACGCGCAACGTTATGCAGTCATACACATCTATTATATTTGACCTTTATGAAAACTGTATGACGATATGATAAACTTTTAACTAATATGCCGCGTTCTGCGATGCCATTGGTGAATTATCAATAAAGCGCCGCCGCCACAGCAGCTATATTCACAGATAGTTCCGTAATATTATCCCCGAAAACTATTGACCGAACACTTAAAATGCGGTATAATAATTAAGTAAAATCTTTTAGCCAATTGAAAGGGTGATGGCTTTGAAACTTGCAAAAAGAATACTTTCGGTGCTGACTGCCGCCGTGACTGCGGGGGTTTTGGCTTCCGCTCTGCCGCTTAACGCTTCCGCGGAGCTTCCCTCCGAGACAGCAGAATTCATGGACGCTATGGGCGCGGGCTGGAACCTCGGGAATACCCTCGATGCTCACGAGAGCTGGGTGTCGGGACTGAACACAGAGACCTGCTGGGGCAACCCCAAGACTACCGCCGCCATGATACGGGAGGTACACAAGGCGGGCTTTGAGACTATCCGCATACCCGTGACCTGGTACGGTCATGTGGATAACGACTACAAGATCGACGGCGCATGGCTTGCCCGCGTGAAAGAGGTCGTGGACTACGCTTACGAGGACGGTATGCACGTTATCCTCAATATACACCACGACGTCCTCGAAGGCAGGTCGGACAAGGGCTACTACCCCGACAGCGCTCACAAGGATATCTCGCTGAAATACCTTAACACCGTATGGTCGCAGATCGCCGAGGAATTCAAGGACTATGACGAAAAGCTCATTTTCGAGACCCTGAACGAACCGAGACTTGTGGGGGACAGCCTTGAATGGAGCAGTTCCCGCTGGGTCAATGACTCGCGGCTGACCGATTCCTGCAAGGTCATCAACGAGTTCAACCAGGCGATAGTCGATCTTATTCGCGCGAGCGGCGGGAACAATGCCACCCGCTATATCATGGCGCCCGGCTACGCGGCTTCGGCGGACAGCGCCCTTGCGGACGTCTATAAGCTGCCCACCGACCCCGTGTCCTCGAACGTGGGGAAGATAGTCGTTTCGACTCACGCCTACACCCCCTATGAGCTGTGCCTTACTGCGGGCAAGTCGGATTTCGACAGCTCGGCAAAGCAGTCACTCGACGGACTGTTTAACGATCTGAACAACAAATTCATCTCCAAGGGCATACCCGTTATCATGGGCGAAACGGGCATCACCTACAAGAACAATCAGACCGACTGCGACAACTGGGCGGCGTACTACTACGGCTATTCGGAGAAGTACGACATTCCCTGCGTGGTATGGGACAACGGCGTTCGGGACGGCGGCGGCGGAGAGTGCCACGCTCATTTAAACCGAAATGACCTCACATGGTACGACCCGACCTTCGTTTCGGCGATAATGAACGCGGTGACGGTGGAGAAACAGCCCGAGCCGACGGTGCTTTACGGCGATGTGGATAACAGCGGCGCGGTGGATATGCAGGACTTGGCGCTCTTGCAGCAGTACCTCGCAAAGTGGGACGTGAGCATAAGCGAGCCCGCAGCCGATGTGGACTGCAACGGTGAGCTGAATATGCTCGATCTGGCACTGCTGCAACAGTTCCTCGCGCACTGGGACGTTAAGCTCGGTAAATAAAACGCAAGACCGCTCCCGCGTGGGGCGGTCTTTTTGTCGGTGCATGACGTATTGTGCCGAAAAAGCCCGTTTTTGTGTCTGTCTTACAGGATATAGGCTGACAAACCCGCGAAGGCGGCGAAAAAAAGGGCGCACACATAGGTGCGCCCCTACATGATTCCTAATACCATAGGTCGATTTTTGAAAAGCGATCTCCGTGCGAATGGGCGGTCTTTTTGTCGGTGTATGACATATTGTGCCGAAAAAATCATAAAAATATCAATTATTATGATAAAAATTACTTGACATTCTGTGAAAAATCTGTTATACTGTAATTGATTTTACTTTAGGAGGTCTTACAGATGGAATTACAGCGCGGTATGCGTGATAAGCTCGATAAATACCTTTCGACTGCTCAGCCGATCGGCGTCACTCTTTCGACTTCGGGCGGGGCGGTCTATGACTGCTGCTGCTTCGGCGTTGACGGCGCGGACAAGCTCTCGGACGACCGCTACATGATCTTCTATAACCAGACCTCCTCCCCCGCGGGCGAGATGTCCTACGCGGAAGTCGGCGGCGGCGCGGCGTTCACCATAACGCCCGATATGCTCCCCCCGACCATCGCAAAGCTCGTGTTCACCGTCAGCATCGACGGCGCGGGCACTATGGGACAGATAGCTTCCCACACGGTCACGATAGCGCAGGCGGGCAGAGAACCCCTCACCATGACCCTCGCGGGGACGGACTTCGCCAACGAAAAGGCAATCATTTCCATAGAATTCTACCGCAAGGACGGCTGGCGTTTCCGCGTGGTGGCTCAGGGCTTTGACGGCGGACTTGCCGAGCTTCTGAAACACTACGGCGGCGAAGCCGCAGAGGACAGCGCACCCGCGCCGACACCTGCGCCCGTTCCCGTACAGCAGACGGCACCCGCGCCGATACCTGCGCCCGCGCCGACCCCCGCACCCGCACCCGTACAGCAGACGACGCCCGCACCGACACCTGCGCCCGCGCCGCTGAATCTGACGAAACCTCCGAAGGTATCGCTGGAGAAGAAGCTGAAAGAGACTGCGCCCTCGCTGGTGAAGCTGGCGAAGCCCATCATGGTGGAGCTGGAGAAGAAGGACCTTACGCAGACGGACGCGCGAGTGGCGCTGGTCATGGACATTTCGGGTTCCATGAGCGAGAGCTACAGGAAGGGCATAGTTCAGGACATCGTGAACAAGATACTGCCGCTGGCGATACAGTTCGACGACGACGGGGAGCTTGACTTCTGGTATTTCGGCTCGAAGTGCAGGCGTATGCCCTCGGTGAACGGGCAGAACTACAAGACCGCAGTCCCGAAGAAGTGGGACGAGCTCATGGCTTCGCTGGGATACGGCAACAACGAGCCGCTGGTCATGAGGGAAGTCGTGGAGGAGTACAGGAACAGCAGGCTTCCCGCGTATGTCATCTTCATTTCGGACGGCGGTATCAGGTCATCGAACGAATTTGACATCGTTTCGATAATCTCGGAGTCGGCGAAGTACCCGATCTTCTGGCAGTTTGTCGGGGTGAACGGTTCAAGCTACGGCATTTTCAGGAAGCTGGACGACCTGACGGGGAGGGTAGTCGATAACGCGGACTTTTTCGCGCTGGACGACTACAAGAAAGTCAAGGAAAAGGAGCTGTACAGCCGCCTTCTGAACGAGTTCCCCGGCTGGCTGAAAGAAGCGAGCGCGAAGGGCGTAATTCGGAATTAGGAATTCGGAATGCGGAATTGAAGGTGTCCGCCTGCGGCGGACGGATATGCGGTCGCTTCGCTCCGCATGATTTAGAAAGTGGGAAATTACCGCAAGAGAAGCCGCAATGTATGGAAAGCGGTACGGAAAGTGTAAATTGACCGCAAGTAAAATAAAAAGAAGAAGCTCTCTGTAGCACAAACACGCCGGATGCAAGGGGCGGCGTTAGCCCCTTGCCGAGGTCA
>CACZJT010000169.1 GCA_902781565.1 uncultured Ruminococcus sp. | reverse complement strand
TAACGCCGCCCCTTGCATCCGGCGTGTTTGTGCTACAGAGTGCCGCTTTCTTTCACTTTGCACAAGTAGGTTCATTCATACGCCATACATCAAAAAACATAGGGTCAAAATCCCTTGATCGACTGCCGCGGGTGTCTGATATTTCAGCCACAAATAATTTTTGCCAAAGGCAAAAATGCCGCGAACTTCGTGCAGGGGTCTACCCTGCAAATTATGATCTGAAAAGCGCGGAGAGCCTGCCGCCCTCCGCGCTTTCGGTCATTTTCTTATCTTTTGCAGCAGAAGCGTCGCCGCCAGGAATGATAGGTTGAACACTATCGCTACCGTCGGGGATATCTGCCCGAACCTGCCTGCCATCATCATGATAGCCGCAGTCGCAACTCCCAGCACCAGTTCGCCGTACTGTATCGCTATGCCGAGGTTTGCTGAGCTCTTGACACGCTTCGCGGCGGTGATGAGCATAGCCATAGCCCCAGCTTTGCCCGAACAGAACATCGAAGCCGAAAGGCTCTCCGCAGGGGCGCAGAGCTGCTCCACGTCCTGCCCGAACTGTGAGGATACGATGTGTACCCTGTCGGTCTTTAAACCGAAGCTCTCGGCGATATACTCCCTCGTGAGTATGCCGTCGGTGCAGTGGACGTGTATCTCCACGCCCTCAGCCTGCAATTCTCTGAGCCGCGCCGCCGAACGCTTTTCCGCGACCAGCTTCACCGAGAACATCATCGCTGCTCTTCCCGATATCGCAAGATACAGAACACGGTTCCCCGCCGCGAAGCTGTCCTCCGAACCCTCGGAGGGCAAGCCGTCGATGTTGTGCCGCTTCATCATCTCGCGGCTCCCCAGCAGCATTCTCTTGCTCGCTATCCAGCCCGAAACGCCCGTGCCGTCCTCGAAAGAGCAGTCCTTGACTTCCTCAAGACCCTCCATGCTCCCGCCCAGCATACGCTCGAAGGCGGGGCGTGTGAAGAGCTTACCCGCTTCCGCAAGGCTCGCGGCGTAGATTATCGAACGATCTATCATGGTGGAACCCAGCATTTTAAGGTTCACGAACTGAACGCACTCGGCAGGATAAAGCTGTTCCGCGCCGAAAAGCACCGAACCGACCTCGGCGAATTCCTCCGCCGATGAATAGCCCAGCATTACCGCGCCGTTCTCGATGAGTTCGCGGCTCGCAAGGGCAAGGGGTCTGTTCGCCACAAATGACAGGGCGAACGAACTGCAAAGGGAGAGCGTTCCCGACATGGCAGCAAGGAAGATGAACACCTTTCCCATAGCGTCGGTGTCGTTGGGGTCGAATACCAGCGAGAGCACTCCCACCGCCGCCGAGCCGAAAAGTATCAGGATACCCGCCTTTTCCGCGAACAGGTCTGCGAGGTCGTAGGAATAGCTGTTCTTAACGAAGTCGCGGACGAAATCGGTCCTCCGCATGAATGCGAGCTCCTTTGGCTTGCCCGAAGCGCCGCCCGTGATGTAAGCGACTGCCGCGCCGTCCTCGGCGTGCTGTACAGCACAGAAGCTGTCGGCTTGGGAAACGAACTCGAAATTCCGCTCCGCCCGCCGCACTATGGTGAGCTTCCCGAGGGTGTTGAACAGCATACCCGTTATCGCCACCGAGGTGTAGAGGTGGAAAGCGGCGGCTTTGAGCGTGTCGGGGTTGAAAAGGGTTATAAGTCCCGACACCACCGCCACCAGCAGGTTAAGCGCCACTATGCTGTCGGTATCGGGTCTGAGCTTTAAGATATTCGCAATGCCGTTGGTCACCATAGAATAGCCGAAGCCTATGGCAACGATGCCGAGTATCGTATTCGTGAAAAGGTACGCCGAGGGGTTCACAGTCCTGTCGAACACCGCCGCCAGCGGCGCTTCAAGGTCGTTCGCCACCGTGATGAAAAGGCTGAACACCGAAGCGAATAACAATACCGCCGCCCTCATGGTGAGTCCCGAACGGAGCTTCGATATGCGCGAGGCTATTCGCTTTTCCTCGCCGCGCCGTGTGTATTCGGGCTGTGCGGTGGCATTCTTGCGGCGGTCGCGGTCGTCGGAGGTGCGCATGGTGAAGCCCGCGCCCTTGTTGCTGTCGTCCCGCTGATAGGGTATGAAGCCCTCGTCGGCAGCTTCCGCGGCAGGCTCCTCCGCCGTGTCACCGCTCTCGGAGCCCTCGCTTTCCTCCCCGCCGAAGCCGTCACCGTAGTCGGGGAACTCGTCCTCTGCCTGTTCGTCCTCCTGCGGGATAACGGGCGTGATATCCTCCGCGCCCTCCCCGCCGAAGCCGTCGCCGTAGTCGGGGAACTCGTCCTCTGTCTGTTCGTCCTCCTTCGGGATAACGGGCGTGATATCCTCCGCGCCCTCCCCGCCGAAGCCGTCGCCGTAGTCGGGGAACTCGTCCTCCGCCTGTTCGTCCTCCTGCGGGATAACGGGCGTGATATCCTCCGCGCCCTCCCCGCCGAAGCCGTCGCCGTAGTCGGGGAGCTCGTCCTCTGCCTGTTCGTCCTCCTGCGGGATAACGGGAGAGTAGTCCCCCTCTGCGGGAGCGGGTTCGTAAAAGCCGAAAAGTCTGTCAGCCACCGTGGGGTCGTCCGAAGTCTCGGAGACTTCTTCGGGAGCGCTCTCCTCAACGATCTCCGCGGTCTCCTCCGCAATATCCCCTACGGGTTCATCGTACACCGCCGTGTCCTCCTGCGGTATCACGGGCGGGACTTCTTTTTTTGTATGATGCTTTTCGGCGCCTGTCGAAAAGCTGATATCGGGGCGTTCGTCCGAACGCTTGTTTTTATCTAATTCCGTCAAGCCGTTTCAACCTCCTATTCCGTGAGCCTTCTCTGTCTGACGGCTTCATACATACATATCCCCGCCGCAACGGAAGCGTTAAGGGAATTGACATGACCGAACATGGGCAGGCTCACAAGAAAATCGCAGCTCTCCCGCATGAGCCGACCCATGCCGAAGCCTTCCGAACCGATCACAAAGGCGATACCGCCTTTAAGGTCGGCTGAGTATATACTCTCGCCCGACATATCGGTGCCGTATATCCAGACGCCGTTATCCTTGAGCTCCTTGACCGCCGCCGCAAGGTTCGGCACGCGGGCGGTCTTTATCCAGCTTGCCGCACCTGCCGAAGTCTTATGCACCGTATAGTCGAGGGAAGCGCTTCGGCGTTTAGGGATAATGACCCCGTGAGCGCCCGCAGCCTCAGCGGTACGGAGTATCGCCCCCAAGTTATGGGGATCCTCGATCTCATCGCAGATAATTATAAACGGATCCTCGCCCTTTTCGGCGGCTTCCGCCAAGATATCCGCGACGGTGTAATACACGGCGCAGCCGAGCACGGCGGCAGTCCCCTGATGAGCGGCGCCCCCGCACATATGATCGAGCTTACGGTCATCGGTCTGTTTCACGGGTATTCCGCGTTCGGCGGCGAGGGCGCAGATACGGTTTATCGAACCGCCCGCGTTTTTATTGACGTAAAGGCGGTCGATAGTCGTCCCCGCTTTGAGGGCTTCGGTAACGGCGTTCCTGCCGCAGATAAGTCTGTGTTCGGAGCTGTCGGCGGGCTCATCTGTGCGTTTATCCTTAAACTGTTTATCTTTATCAAATCTATCAAACTTTCCTGCCATAAGCATTCAGCCTTTCTCTGCATAATATATCATTCTACATTATACCACAAATTTTCGCGAATGACAATAGCTTTCGGAGAATTTTTGCCGATTGTGCAAAATAAACAAATATCGCAAACGTCAGTTCGTCATAGTTGTTGCGGACGTATATGGCGATAAATCATAATTTGTGGGGCTATCGCAAAGCTGTGGGAACGACATATCGCGGGTGCAGCGGCGCGACGCTGCCGAGGATTCCTAAGGGCGAGGAGCCCTTAGGCAGGGGAGCGCGAAGCGCGTGGGGGCAGAGCCCCCGTTGCGCCAAAGGCGCAAAAAGCACACGTCCCG
>CACZJT010000168.1 GCA_902781565.1 uncultured Ruminococcus sp. | reverse complement strand
CATTATCTTGACTACATGATGTCTATTTGATTTAAAGGTTACAAAATATTACAAAATCTTGATGGTGAGGGGAGAATAATTATTCGTGCGTGGGGTGTGAATTGTTCATATAATGTTGTTGACTTGAAGGGGGAAATGTAGTATAATAACTATATATGTATATCCGAAAGGAAGTAATGTATTATGATAAAAGTAGGATTCATCGGAACGGGCAACATGGGCTATGCCATTATGAAAGGCATAGCGGGAACCCCCTCTATCGCAGCGGAGCTTTTCGCTTTTGACAGCTATGCTCCCGCCCTCGAAAAGACAGCCGATACAGGCGCGAAAGCCTGCACCTCGGCGGCGGAGGTCGTCAGAGAGAGCAAGTATGTTTTCCTCGCCGTAAAGCCCCAGCAGCTCGACGAGGTGCTTGATGTGATAGCTTCGGAGGTAACTGCCGATAAGGTGATAGTGTCCATATGCGCGGGCATAGACGATAAGTACATCGCTTCAAAGACCATAGATGGTGCGAAGGTCGTTCTCGTAATGCCGAACACACCTCTGCTTCTGGGTGAGGGTGCGACGGCGCTCTCGCGTTCGGAAACAGTTTCCGATGAGGAATTCGGCGATGTCTGCGGCATATTCGGCGCCTGCGGAGTTTATGCCGTTATCCCAAAGGACAAGATGAAAGAGATCATCGCGATAAACGGCTCCTCGCCCGCGTTCATCTATTTGTTTGCGCAGGCATTCGTGAACTACGCGGACTCGGTCGGAATTGACGGTGAAACGGCAAAAAAGCTTTTTGCACAATCCCTTGTGGGTTCGGCTAAAATGATAACGGACAGCGGCTATACCCTTGATAAGCTGATCGAAATGGTGTCCTCAAAGGGCGGTACGACCATCGCGGGACTTGATAAGCTCCGTGAGGGCGGCTTCGGACAGGCGGTACAGAGCTGCTGCGAAGCGTGTACAAAACGCGCCTACGAGCTTGCAAAGTAATAATTGAATGCGATACGCATATATATTACCGAGGTGATATGTATGCGTACAAGGTTTGAAGCGGGGAGCGCTTATGCGGACAAGCGTCTGACGCTCTATGCCGTACTGTCGCTGACGGCGCTTCTCGGAGCGCTGTTCGGTGCGCTCTGCTGGTGCTATGGGAGCGGCGAGCTTTCGGAGCTTCTCGATAACGCGAGGGAGAGATATTTAGCTGAAAGGCGCGGCGGCGAGTTTATCGGGGTGCTGACGGCTTCGCTTTCGGGAATGGGGACGTTCCTGCTGGCGGAGTTTCTGCTGGGATTCTCGGCGATAGCCCAGCCGCTCGAAGCGCTGCTGCCCTTTTTGCGGGGAGCGGTCTGCGGGGTCATACTCGTAAGCGTGAACGGCGGGGCTCTTGATAAAGCGGCACTCATACGGACAGCTGCCGTTTTCCTCGGGCTGCTGATTAGCCTTTCCGTGACGGTGTTTGCGGCGCGGGAAGCTATATACTTGTCAGGCAGGCTTTTCCGCATATGCTTTGCGGGAGGGCTCCCCGACGGGCTTTTCGGGCGTATAAGGCTTTACGCCGCAAGGTTCGTGATACTCCTTGCTGCCTCTTCTGCGGGAGCGCTCATAGACTGCGGGCTTTCGGTGCTGCTGCTCGGGAGATCATAAATAATTGTTTTCAAGAACAAAGGAAGTGTTTCAATGAGATTATTCGGAGGCTACGACCAGCCCGGACGCGGCATACCGAAAATGCCTATGGAGAAAAAGGGCTTTTTCAAGTTCATGGAGATATACGGCAGGCGAATGTGGCAGCTCATGGGGCTGAATATCCTGTACTTTATCACACTGCTGCCGATAGTGACGGCGGGACCCGCAACGGCTGCTATGACCAAGGTATGCCGCAACTGGTCGCAGGAGCGCAACGCTTTCCTGTGGGCGGACTACTGGGATGCCTTCAAAAAGAACTTTAAGCAGGGCTTCGCTATGGGGCTCATCGACCTTTTCTTCCTCGCTGGGTTCGCGGTGGCGATACCGACCTATTCCGAGTGGTCGAAGAATTCGCAGCTGATGTTCATACCCTTCATAATATGCCTTAGCTGCTGTATCGTGTTCTTCATGATGCATTTTTACATCTATCTGATGATAGTCTCAACCGAGCTGAATCTCAGAAAGATACTGAAAAACGCATTCTTCCTCGTAAGTCTCGGACTGAAAAGCAGCCTTTGGACGCTCGTGGTATGGATATTCATCGGAGCGCTCATATTCCTGTTCCTGCCGTTCTCGCTGGGGATAGTGCTGTTCTTCCCTTTGAGTTTCCTGTGCTTTGTGACTGCGTTCAACTGCTATCCCGTGGTGAGAAAGTACGTCATTCAGCCCTACTACGATCAGCTTGGCGAGGACAACCCCGAGTTCGACTACCTAAAGACAGATGACGCGGTATTCGAGGATATGGGCGCTTCCGAGCCGCCCCCGCAGAAGACCGAGAAGAAGAAAAAGCCCAAGACCATATCGTGACGGTGCGGGCTTATGAAGATCATTGCTATCGGAGCCGTGACTGCGGGCGGCAGGACCTCAGTTGTCAATGTGCTGAAAGAAAAGCTCCCTCGGACGGCGGTGCTGCATTTTGACGACTACAATTTTCATGGTGAGGTAGAGGACTTCGGCAAACGGGTGTCGGAGGGTGCGGATCACGATATGTGGGACTTGTCTCCGCTAAAGGTTGATATAGAGAGGATAAAAGACAGCGGTGAGTATGACTGTTTGCTGCTCGACTATCCCTTTGCGTATCGTAACAAGCAGATCGCGGGGGTCATCGACTGCTGTATCTTCATTGATACGCCCCTTGACATCGCGTTGACGCGGAGGGAGCTTCGGGAAATGAACGGGGCATCTGACGAGGATATCCGCAGCGACTATGTTATCGACGGGTCAAAGTCTCTTGATGCCATTGCTGACGAAGCCTTGCGTATCATCGCAGGCTGCCGATACCGCATAAGACCCATCGAGCCTGCCGATAACAGAGCTGTCGAGACGATAATTCGGAGCTGTCTGACAGAGTTCGGAGCGGCTCACGAGGGTACGGCGTGGGCTGACCCCTTCCTCGGGCGTTTCTCGGAGGTATACTCCGCGGAGGGCAGTCGCTATTTTGTGGCTGTAGACGAGGACGGCGAGATCGTCGGCGGTGCGGGGATAGGCGCTCTCGCGGGTGCAGATGACACCTGCGAGCTGCAAAAGATGTACTGTCTGCCGAAAGCGCGGGGGACGGGAGTTTCTCACTTGCTTATGGACGCGGTGCTCGGATCCGCGGCGGAGCATTATTCCCGCTGCTATCTCGAAACGCTGGAAAACATGACCGCGGCACAGCGGTTTTACGAAAAGTACGGATTTGTAAGGATTTACGAGCCGCTTGCGGTGACGGCACATTTCGCCTGCGATGTGCGCTATGTCAAGGAGCTTCGCGGCAGCAGAAAGGAAGAGATTAATTGAGCGAGATCAGAGATATTTCACTTTGGGAGTCGGGCACGCGTAAGATCGAATGGGTGCGCCGCAATATGGATATTCTGAACAGCGTGCGCGAGGAGTTCGAGCGTGACAAGCCCTTTGCAGGGCTGAAAGTAGCGCTTTCGGTACACCTCGAAGCCAAGACCGCCTACCTCTGCAAGGTGCTTGCGGCAGGCGGCGCGGAGATGTATGTTACGGGCAGCAACCCGCTCTCCACACAGGACGATGTTGCGGCGGCGCTGGTGCATGACGGTCTGAACGTTTTCGCGTGGCACGCTTCCACACCCGAGGAGTATCACCGCCACATCTCCGAGGTGGTGAAGATCGCTCCGAACATCATCATAGACGACGGCGGCGACCTCGTGAACATGATACACAACGAGTACCCCGAGCTTATCCCGAACGTCATCGGCGGCTGTGAGGAGACCACTACGGGCATTATCCGACTTATCGCCATGAACAAGGCGGGAGAGCTGAAATTTCCTATGGTGCTGGTCAACAACGCGCGGTGCAAGTATCTT
>CACZJT010000167.1 GCA_902781565.1 uncultured Ruminococcus sp. | reverse complement strand
GCTCTGCCCCCACGCGCTTCGCGCTCCCCTGCAAGGGAAAACCCTTCTGAAGAAGGGTTATTCCCTTGACTCTTTCCTAAGACTTTTGGTCTGTGCTACTGTGAGCTTCTTCTTTTTATTTTACTTGCAGTCAATTTACACTTTCTTTTTGCGGCTTCGGCGGAGCGGTTTCGCTTGCGAAACCGCGTCCGCATAAACGCGGCGAAGCCGCTCCTTCAATTCCGCATTCCTAATTCCGAATTCCGAATTTCATTTCACTATCGGCTTATAGTCCTTCTCCGCTTTCTCCTCCGCGATCTTCTTTGCATTGTCGATCTCGTATTGTCTCGCGGCTATGGGCTCGTTCCTGATGACGCCCCCTAAGCCCGCTCCGAAAAATCCCGGTATCAGATTCGTTACGAGAAAGTTCGGCTGTAACTCATTATACCCAAAAATCACATATAATATCACCGCCGCTGCAAGCATATATAATGCCAGCCACAAACGCTGACCGCCCCGCCGCGCATATACGAAGTTCACCGCAAACGCAAATGCGGGTACACACATCATCGTGAACGCTATGTGCAGTATCATCGAGTTCAGCACTTCGTCCGCGAGCAGCTTTATCCCTGCGGTAGGTATGAGCCACGCACCGCAGTATATCGCCGCCAATACCACCGACTTCACCGACTTCACCGACTTCATGCCCTTGCTCTTGCTCTTGCCCTTGCCCCTGTCTTTAAACGAGCGCACTCAGCTTCTCCTTTAATTTGGCAAGCTGTGCCTTAACCGCTTCGGGAGCGGGACCGCCCTCCGACTTTCTCTGCATAACGCAGGTGTCAAGGCTTATGGCTTCGTAAACGTCCTCATCAAAGGTGTCGCATACCGCCTTGTATTCGCCGAGGGGCAGGGTTTCGAGGGTCAGACCCTTTTCTATGCAGATGTGTACGAGCGTACCCGTCGCCTTGTAGGCATCGCGGAAGGGCATACCCTTTTTCACGAGGTAGTCCGCGCAGTCGGTGGCGTTGATGAAGCCCTTAGCCGCCGCCGCCCGCATATTCTCGGGGATAACGCGCATGGTGGCGAGCATGGGAATGAACGTCCTCAGACACAGCTTAACGGTGTCCACCGCGTCGAATATCGCTTCCTTGTCCTCCTGCATATCCTTGTTGTACGCGAGGGGAGTGCCCTTCATCATCGTGAGCAGGGTGTTAAGGTCGCCGTAGACCCGCCCCGTCTTGCCGCGGATAAGCTCCGTGACGTCGGGGTTCTTTTTCTGGGGCATTATCGAGGAACCTGTTGCGAATGCGTCGTCAAGCTCCACGAATTTGAATTCCCAGCTGCACCAGAGTATTATCTCCTCCGAGAATCTCGAAAGATGCATCATGAGTATGGATATAGCCGAAGCCAGTTCGATGCAGAAATCCCTGTCGGAAACGCCGTCGAGGGAGTTCCCCATGACCTCATCGAAGCCCAGCAGTTCGGTGGTGAGCTGTCTGTTTATGGGGTAGGTAGTCCCCGCGAGGGCGCATGAGCCGAGGGGGTTGACGTTCATTCTTTTCGCCGCGTCGTCAAGTCTGCCGATATCGCGCAGGAGCATTTGTGCGTAAGCGAGGACGTGGTGGGCGAAAGTTATGGGCTGTGCCCTCTGCATATGGGTATACCCGGGCATAACTGTCTCGAAATTCTTTTCGGCAATAGCGAAAATAGTTTCGATAAGCTCGACCACATAAGCCCGTATCTGTTTTACCTCATCGCGGAGGTAAAGGCGTATATCCACGGCGACCTGATCGTTTCGTGAGCGGGAGGTGTGGAGCCTTTTGCCCGTCGCCCCGAGCCTTTTTGTAAGCTCGGACTCATTGAACATATGGATATCCTCGGCGGCGGGGTCGAACCCGAGTTTACCGCTTTCTATGTCGGCTAAAATGCCTTTAAGACCTTCGATGATCTTTTCGCTCTCGGACTTCTCGATTATGCCGCATTCGCCCAGCATAGCCGCGTGAGCTATCGAGCCTTCGATATCGCTTTTATACATACGCGAATCGAATTTTATGGACGAATTGAAGTCGTTTACCTTATCGTCTATCTGTTTAGTGAACCGTCCCGCCCACATCATGTCTGCCATTGTATTTCCTCCGTTTTGGAATTATTATTGACGCCCTGCAAGGGAGCTTGACGACGAGTGATGAGCCGTCAGTGCCGAGATTTGTCTGCTGTTCTTTTAGGGATCAGTATTATCTGTTCGGGCTTGCTGTGTTGCACCTTCGGTGCGAATGAGGGCTCTGCCCTGCTTTGTGCCGCTTTCTTTACTTTGCGCTTGCGGTCAAATTACATTTTGTCTTATTTCATGCGGAGCGAAGCGTCCGCATAAACGTCCGCCGCAGGCGGACACCAGCATCAGCGAAGCTAATGCAAATTCCGCATTCCTAATTCCGCATTCCGAATTATTACCCCAGCACTCCCGCGAGTATCTCCAGCCCCTTGTCTATCTCCTCATAGCTGATGTTCAGCGGAGGGAGGAAGCGGAGTTTTTCCTTGGCGGTCAGTATCAGCAGACCGTTTTCAAGGCACTTTTTCGCAACGTCGTGGGGGTCGCCCTCTTTGAGGCTGACGCCTATCATGAGCCCAAGTCCGCTTACGTGGTCTACCTGCGGCAATTCATTCAGCTTCTGACGGAAAAAGTTACCCTTCTGAACTATGCTGTCGGTGAAGCCCTCCGCAAGGAGAGTGTCCAGCACCGCGTTGCCGCCCGCGCAGGCGAGGGGATTCCCGCCGAAAGTCGAGCCGTGAGTACCGGGGGTCAGCACGCCCGAGCATTTTTCTGTAGCAAGGCATACGCCTATCGGCACGCCGCCCGCAAGACCCTTTGCGAGGGTAGTGATATCGGGCTTCACGCCGTACTGTTCGCTTGTCAGGAGTGTTCCCGTGCGTCCCACGCCCGTCTGCACCTCGTCGGCAATGGTGAGTATATCGTCCTTTGCGCACTCCTCAAAGATAGCGTTCACGAACTCATGTTCGAGGGCTATCACGCCGCCCTCGCCCTGAATGAACTCGAACATGACCGCACAGACCCTGCCCTTGTTCTCATCGAGAACGCGCTTCAAGTCGGCGATATCGTTGGCTTTCGCGTTCACGAAGCCGGGCAGGAACGGGAAGAAGTAGTTATGGAAAACGTCCTGACCCGTTGCCGAGAGTGTCCCCATAGTCCGCCCGTGGAAGCTGTTTTTGAGGGTCACGATGATATTGCGTTCCGCGTCCTTGCCGTACTTATCGAAGCTGTACTTTCTCGCTATCTTGATAGCGCATTCGTTGGCTTCCGCGCCGCTGTTGCCGAAGAACATCTTATCGTAGCCCGCGGCTTCGCAGAGTTTCTTTGCAAAAACAGCCTGCACCTTGGTGTAGTAGTAGTTGGAGGTATGCTGAATGCTGTGAGCCTGAGCGCAGACCGCCTCGACCCATTTCTCGTTGCAGTACCCGAGGCTGTTTGTCCCGATACCCGAGCCGAAGTCTATATACTGCCTGCCGTTCTCGTCCTCAGCCGTCCGACCCTCGCCCTTTTCGAGCACAAGATCGTACCGTCCGTAAGAGCCCATGACGTGCTCATTGAACTGTTCTATCGTATTCTTTTTCTTTTCCATTTTTTACACTTCCTTATCCTGTTTTGTTCTGCATTTTTGCTTTATTTAATGTGTGCTTTGGTGTGCTTTCTTGCCTGCCTGACGGCTTTTTTGGGGGTATGGCTTTTGCCCGCCTGACGGCGGGTCTGTTGCCTGCCTTGCGGCAGGTTTGGGGTTGCACGAAAATCGCTTACGCTCTTTCGTGCAATTAAATCGGCGATACGTCTGTTCACGGTACTTTGTGCGGGGAGGTTCGTTTCTGCCCTTACTTATCGGCTTTTCTTTGGTATCGCCGATTTAACTTTCGGGCTTGCGACTTTCGGGGACGCTTTGTGCTGTCGGTTCGCGTGTTTTTTGCGCCTGCGGCGCAACGGGGGCTCTGCCCCCACGTGCGAAGCTCCTCGCCCTTGACCTCGGCAAGGGGCTAACGCCGCCCCTTGCATCCGGCGTGTTTGTGCTACAGAGAGCTTCTTCTTTTTATTTTACTTGCGGTCATTTTACACTTTCTAAATCATGCGGAGCGAAGCGTCCGCATATCCGTCCGCGTCAGCGGACACCTTCAATTCCGCATTCCACATTCCGAATTCCGAATTATCCCGTTCCGCATTCCGAATTGTCAAGAATTGTCAGTTTCTGTATTCGCCGTTGATCTTGACGTAGTCGTAGGTCAGGTCGCAGCCGTAGGCGGTCGCTTTGCCTTCGCCGCTCCCGACTGTCACTTCTATGTATATCTCGTCCGCCGAAAGCACTTTCGCGGCTTCTTCCTCCGAGAAAGGTATACCCGCACCATTTTCGCAGACGTGTACCATGCCGTACTCCGAGGTGAATTTCACGTCAACTTCGTTTATGTCAAACTCCGCGTCCGCATAGCCTACCGCACACAGCACGCGCCCCCAGTTTGCGTCCTCGCCGAACATCGCCGCTTTGAGGAGCGATGAACAAACCACGCTCTTTGCGATGACGATAGCCGTGTCCCTGTCCTTGGCGCCGCTGACCCTGCATTCCAGCAGCTTGGTAGCGCCCTCGCCGTCCTTCGCAAGCATTCTCGTCATGTTCTTCATGACGATGTAGAGCGCCTGAGCGAAAGCCGCGAAGTCCTCGCCGTCCGCAGTTATCTCCGCATTCCCCGCCATGCCGTTCGCCATGAGCGCCACCATGTCGTTCGTGGACTGGTCGCCGTCAACGGAAAGGCAGTTGTATGTTACCTTCACGACCTCCGAAAGCGCCTTTTGGAGCATTTCGGCAGACACCGCGCAGTCGGTGGTGACGAAATTGAGGGTGGTCGCCATGTTGGGGTGTATCATGCCCGAGCCCTTAGCCATGCCGCCCAAGTGACAGGTCATTCCCCCGCAGGTGAACTCCACCGCGCACTGTTTCGGGAAAGTGTCGGTGGTCATGATAGCGAGGGCGGCTTCGTCATTGCCCTCGTGAGTGAGTGACTTTGCGAGGGCGGGGACGTGTTTCTCGAAAGGCTCTATGGGAAGCACCAGACCGATAACGCCCGTAGAAGCGACGATGACCTCCTCGGGCTTACAGCCTAAGTTCTCCGCCGCGAGCTGACACATTCTGCGTGCCTTATCCTCGCCGTCGGCGTTGCAGGTATTGGCGTTTTTCGAGTTGACGATAACGGCTTTAGCCCTGCCGCCCGTTGCCGCGAGATTCGCCTTAGTAACGAGAATGGGAGCGCCCTTGACCTTATTCTGCGTATAGACCGCCGCCGCGTTGCAGAGTATCTCGGACTCTATCATACCGAGGTCGTTTTTCATTTTGACGGGTGTATCGTTGCCGTCGTGAGTGGGGGATTTCTTTATCCCCGCATAGCAGCCGCCCGCCTTAAAGCCCGAAGCCGCGCAAACGCCGCCGTCAACGTATTTGTAACCATCATAGTCCTTAAAGGAAACAGTTTTCATATTACTTTACCTCTTTTCGTGAGTGGATATACAAGTGTAAAAATCATAATTTGGCAGGGGAGACCCCTGCACGAAGTTCGCGGCATTTTTGCCAAAGGCAAAAATTATTTGTAGCTGAAATATCAGACACCCGCGGCAG
>CACZJT010000166.1 GCA_902781565.1 uncultured Ruminococcus sp. | reverse complement strand
TGATATCGCCGATTTAACTTGGACTTTCGGACTTGCTTTTCTCGGTCGGCTTTGTGCTGTCGGGACGTTTGCTTTTTGCGCCTTCGGCGCAACGGGGGCGCTGCCCCCACGCGCTTCGCGCTCCCCTGCCTAAGGGCTCCTCGCCCTTAGGAATCCTCGGCAAGGGGCTAACGCCGCCCCTTGCATCCGGCGTGTCTGTGCAACTGTTTACTTGCGGTGGCGTCCGCGTTCGTTAGGTACGCTTTACAAATTATGATTTCCCAAAAAAGACCGATACAGGCTCTCCCGTATCGGTCTTTCTTCATTTTTTCTTCTTTCCGCTCCGCTTGAACATTCCGAAACCCTTCTTCGGTCTTATCTCCGTGTAGGCTTCCTCTATCCTGTGCATGAGCCCGTTGAAATACGCCCTCAGCGCACTGTCCCATGAACCCGTTTCATTCAGATAGTTCATTACCGTATCGCTCTGCAAATAACTCTCTATCTCCGAGGGCGCGATATCGCTCTCGGCAAGCATGGTACCTATCGCCCCGCCGTCAAGCCTGTGTACCGATGCCGCCATCGCAAGAACTTGCGCGAAAAGCGCCGCGCTCCTTCTCTCCCCCGAAGCCGCGATCTCCCGCATCCATACCATGAACAGCCGCGCCACTACACGGTCGTTCTCGGGGTCCTCGCAGTCGATGAACACATCAAAACGAACGTCTACCGCCTTGCCGAGCTTTATGCTCCTGCGGGCAAATGCCTTGCCGACTATCTCGCCGCATTCGTCCATCTCCTCATTATCCGCACCCTCGAAGCACAGATACCTGAGTGTCTCGGGCTCGAATACCATGCGGCTCTCGTCCGTTTCCTCCGCATAATGCACGATGTAAAACACCGCCGCCGCATTCGCAAGCTCGCCAATCATCATGCCCGTGGGGTCGTCTGCGGAAGCTATCATCTCCAGAAGCCTTTCTCCCGCCGTTTCCCCGAACCTGTACAGTCCGTAAAGGTCGGCGGCGATGTTGAAGTAATCGTCGATAAGCTCCGTGAGCCGCTCCTCGCTAAGCCCTCCGTTCTCCCGCGAGAGCAGGAATACCGCGTAGATAAGCGTCAGCCCCCTCGCGCCGTTCGCGCCCGCACAGCTCTTTTCGAGCATTCTGTACAGCTCTCCCGCACCCAGCGTGCCGCAGAGGGTCACATCGTCAAGCTCCGTGTACAGCTCCGCCATACAGCCCGCAAGGTCGGCGCGGACGCTTGCTTCGTCGGCGAAAACGCGGTACATCTCCTCCAGAAATACCGCCTTGCCGATGTCGTCTTTCAGCCGCCGCATGAGCGAAGCGATAAGCTCCTGACGGTCGGTCTTTTCGGCGGAGATCAGCCGTATGCCCAGCGCCGAGAACAGATTTCCAAGCTCCTCGGTGTAATGCTCCGCCATCAGCCCGCCCAGACAGGCGGCAGTCTCTTTGAGCTTCCAGTGCTTGCAGGGTGCGGAGATCAGCTTCATTATGCCGTTCGTTGTCATAGTCTCGACGAACGCCCTGTCGAAGGAGCTGCCGCTCTTGCTCAGAAATTCCGCGGCGACATTCTTTTTTGCACGGTAATCCTCCCGCACTATCTCACTGCTCCGAAAACACTTCATCAGCCGCACCATATACTTTTCGGCGGCGTAGGAATTCGTTATCACACCGTCCTTCACGCTGTCCCGCGTGATCTCCGCGAGGGGACCGAAGAACACTTCGTCCGCGCCGCAGTCGCAGCCGCAGCCGTCCATGCAGCCGTATGCGAAAGCCAGCAGCTCCATGACCGCGTTCTCGTCCATGTACTTTTTTGCGAAATCCATAGCGTCCGCGATATTCCTCATGCCCTCCTTGTTTCTGAGGACGCAAATGTTATAGTAAGCGAATCCCCGCGCATAATCGTGCCCCAGCGTACGGCAGCTCGTTTTGTCGGCGATAAATTCGCGGTATCTTTCGAGAGGGAAAATGTCACCCGTACTGATACATTCCTTGACGAGATCGGTGAAGTAGGTCTGCCTGCTCTTCGGCTTGTAGGCGGAGTTCTGCTCGATGTCCACCACTGCGGAACTTCGGTTTATCCACTCCGACGAGAAGTCGTAATTAGTAGCCTTCCCCGAAGTGCTGTCACCGTTGACGGTGGGGGTGTAGACCCCGCAGAAGATCACATCGTCATAGACAGGCACAGTCCCCTCGCGGCTGCTCCCGAGAAAGCTGTAGGTCTTGAAGGTAAGCTCCAAGGCGATAGCGGCGGGGTAAACTATGGACAGAGCCGCTATCCATTTTATCATATTCTCCTTGGCGTCGCAGACGATGAGCCGCTTTACCCCCGCGCCGTCGGCGATATCCATGACCGCCCCCAGCATGGAGATGAACTGCGCCGTCCTCCCGCCCGAGGAAACGAATCCGCAGACCTCGCCCACCGAGGGCGCAGTCCTGCCGAAGGTCAGCGCTGCGGGCTTTTTCAGCATTGGAGCAGGCTCATCGTCGGCGTCGGCAAAAAAGCTCCTGTCGATGTCGTAGAACACCTCTCGGCTCCCGTAATACTCGTAGGGACAGCCGTTCAGCTTCTCTATATCGAACACCACCGTGTTCAGCAGGAAATTCCCGGGCTGCGGAATGGTGCCGAGGTCTCTGCCGAGATCCTTGCCGTAGGTCATGACCGCGAGCCTTTTCCCGCCCGCCTTGATGAAGGTGTAGCCGAAAGCTATGGGGTGATGTTCCGCCGCCCATTGTTCCTCGGCGGCGGGGTCGTTCTCCTCCGCGGGGGGAGTGTCTCTCGGAGCGGTATAGGAGCTTGTGAGCGCCCTGAGCTCGCGGCTTTTGGCAAGCAGGAGCTCCATGCCCTTAGTCATCGAATAAAAGCCGAAGCCCGTCGTGCGGGTATCGTAACCGACCTTTACATATGTATAGATCGCCTGTTCGATATCCATTTCATCACCTTCTTCAATAGCGTTCCGAGCCCGTGCTCAGCCCTCGCTTCCCAGCAGGGGATATTTCTTTATCATGTAGACCGACACCTTTGCGGGGCGAAGCACCTTACCGTTATAGATAAACGCATCGCTCTTCACCGCCTCTATCCTGTCCTTTTTGGAGGGGTCGAGGGTTATAACTGTATTGATTATGCGCTGTTCGCGGTAATCGTATCTGCTGCCGATCTCGGGAGTTTTAAGTTCCACGCCGTTATTGACCAGCGCCCCCAGCAGGGCGTCTGTGTAGTATTCAAGCTCCCTGACCCGTGTGAGAAGTTCATCGTCCGAGGAGTCTGACAAATATTTCTCGTGAAGCTGTTCACATTCCTCGCTCATATCATTATAAAGGTTCACGAACTGCATGAGAAGCGGTGCGGCGAGCTTATCGTAAAACTCTGTCCGATAGCTTTCAAGCTCGGTATTAAGGGAGCGTTCGTTTTCCTCGTGGATAGCGATAGCCTTATTTGCGGCGGAGAGTTTAGCCGAGAGTTCCTCGACCCAGGAGGACAGACCGCCGATAAGGGCGGTTAGTTCGGAGTGCTGGCGGGTCATGAGTGCGGCAAGAGTCTCGGCGTCCTCGCTGATCTCCTCCCCGTCCTCACGAAGCCCGAAGATATCCCTGCCGTCGTTATTTACCGTCCGAACAGTCGTCCCCGAGGATTCGTAGCCTTCAAAAGTCTGATCGTCGAATATCTTTTCCATATCGGCACAACTCCTTTCATCATCGTGCAAAGTCCCGACCGTGATTTACGCCAAAATCTTTCGAGACCTCCCCATTTTATTATCAGTATACCACAATAAACCGCCGCTGTCAAGATTATCCGAGAGATAAATCATAATTTACGGAGCGGGATAATTCGGAATGCGGAATTCGGAATTCGGAATTGAAGGTGTCGCTACGCGACGGATATGCGGACGCGGTTTCGCAAGCGAAACGCGCTCCGCCGAAGCCGCAAAGCACAGAAAGTGTAAAATGACCGCAGGCACAAAAAAGAAAGCGGCACTCTGTAGCACAGACCAAAAGTCTTAGGAAAGAGTCAAGGGAATAACCCTTCTTCAGAAGGGTTTTCCCTTGCAGGGGAGCGA
>CACZJT010000165.1 GCA_902781565.1 uncultured Ruminococcus sp. | reverse complement strand
GCTCCCCTGCAAGGGAAAACCCTTCTGAAGAAGGGTTATTCCCTTGACTCTTTCCTAAGACTTTTGGTCTGTGCTACAGAGTGCCGCTTTCTTTATTTGCGCCTGCGGTAATTTTGCGCTTTCGCTCTTTGTACTTTGCGGCTTCGGCGGAGCGCGTTTCGCTCGCGAAACCGCGTCCGCATGATCGTCCGCGTCAGCGGACACCTTCAATTCCGCATTCCGCATTCCGCATTCCGCATTATCCAGCCCCACAAATTATGATTTGCCTACGCTTACAAACCGTTGTTGAAACTGCACAAATTGCCGCTCTCTTGTTTAAATGATATTAACGAAAATACTGCGGCAGGGGGCTCTTTACGTTGCAATTTCTTACACTTCATGCTATAATATATTCGATAGACTTTCACCGCGAAAGGGGGCGACGAAATGCCCGAAATGCATATCTCCGAACATAAGCCCGTGGGCATTTTTATACCTCTCCTCCATAGCAGCGGTATGAATAAATTCTTGGCTGAACTCTGCGGCGGTCTGGCGGCTCACGGCTTCAAGACTCTTATCTTTTCATCTTACTCCGATTTCTACCACGGGGATAAGAACGATGAGGGCGAGCTCTACGTCATGAAGCTCGGTGTGAAAGCCTCCCTGTCCGCTATGGTCATCTACGGCGAGCTTATCAAGGACGATAAAGTTACCGCTATGATAGCCGAAAACGGTATACGCCGGGGTATCCCCGTTTTTATCATAGATCACGAATACGAGGGAGCCGTCAATATCCGCTACGGCTACGGCGAGACTTTCCGAAGGATAGTCGATCACGTTATCGAGGTACACGGCGCGAAAGACCTCCGCATGATAAGCGGTGTGCGCGGGAATCCCTTTTCCACAGAACGAAACGAAGCCTTCCTGCGCTCCCTTGAAGCTCACGGTCTGCCGTTCTCGGAAAAGTATATCTACTACGGCGATTTCTGGGAAGTTCCCGCTCGTCAGGCAGTCTCGCAGATAATTTCCGACTGCGGCGGCAGGCTCCCCGACGCGATCATCTGCGCTAACGATGTTATGGCGATAGCCGCTGCCACCGAGCTTGAAAAACACGGCATACACGTCCCCGATGATATTATGATCACGGGATTCGACGGGCTCGACCGCGCGGCTGATAACCTGCCTTCCATAACCACCGCCGAGCCCGACCACAAGTCGGCGTGCAGGTTCATCACCGATGCTGTCATAAATGCGGAAAAGGGTATCATGCCCCCTCCGCAGACAAAGACCTTCGGATTTGATATAAGGTGCGCACAGTCCTGCGGCTGCAAGCACAGTTCGAGCGCTATGGCGGGGGTCATAAACGCCGAGCTCAACGAGAGCATTGCGGGCGACCGCGTTTTCCGTATGGGCATGGATCATATGGTGCTCAATAACGTTGACGGCAGGGACATCATAAGCGCCCTCAAGGGCTGCGGGCATTATATCGGCGGAGTTACCTTCCGCGGGTTAGAGTTCTATCTCGACCCGACCATCTTCGGGAATCCCAACGGGCTTACCTGCCATAAGGCTCTCGCCGCAAGGACGCTTCCCGAATCGAGCGATTATTCCGTACCCTTCATCGAAGCCGATGAGCACGCCCTCTGCACCAAGCTCATGTACGACGCTTCGGATACCATTTTGTTCGTGCCGATACACAAGCAGGAAGTGGTCTACGGCTACGCCGCTGCACAGCATAATTGCGTGAATGTACATATAGCCGAACGCCTCTACGATCTTATTGCTCATTTGAACATGATGCTCACGAGCGTAGAGGCGGCGACAAAGCTCTCCGCTACGGTCAAGCAGCTCGATAAGATGTACATTCGCGACCCCCTCACCGCTCTGCTCAACAGGCGGGGCTTCCGCAGGGAACTGCCGTCCCTCATAGAGTCGGCAGCGGCGGAGGGCAGGCGCATAGCCCTTATATCCGTGGATATGGACGGGCTGAAATACATAAACGACAGCTTCGGACATTCCGAGGGCGACCACGCTATCGCGGCTCTCGCAGGGCTTCTTACGGAGCTTGCGGAGGGCGGTATATGCGCCCGCTTCGGCGGCGATGAGTACATCGCGGCGGCGGCGGTGGACGGGGACAGTGTTCCCGATTACACGGCTCGGCTCACGGAGCTGCTCAATAAACTCAACGATGTCTCGGGCAAGCCCTATAGGATAAACGCCAGCATAGGCGTGGAGATCGCCGACCCCTCGGAGCTGACCGACCGCCTTGAAGAGATCATAAAGCTCGCCGATGACAAGATGTACCGCCGCAAGCGGCTGAGCAAGCTGTCAAGGGGCTTCCATGTGAAACTGAACGACGAAAACTAAGACCGTCCCTCCGCGCTCGCGGTGGACGGTCTTTTGCTGATCTGCCGTTAGTCTGCCGTATCGTAAAGGTCGTTGGTGGTGAAGGTGTAGTGGGCGGTGTGGTAGGCGTCCTCGAAATAGAACGTGACGTACAGCTCGTAGGTCTGCACGCGGCTGCATACGGGAAATTCGAGAGGACCCTTTCCGTCGTAGAGGTAGCTTATCTGATAGTCCGCGTCGAACGCCAGCAGTGAACAGCTGATATGATCTTCGGGTACGGTCTCGGCGCCCGTGGTCTTGTTGACGAGCAAGGCGGGTATCATCTTCCATTCGGAGGAGCCTGTCGGGAGCCCGCCGTCCTCGATCTGTATGGCATTGCCGAGTTCCTCGGGGGTGATCTCGTGAGGAGTGCCCGACATTTTAAGGGACATATTGCTGCCCTCGAGATCGTCTGTCATGGAGACCTCGAACTCGCCCATAGTGTAATCATAGCTGAAAGCAGTATCCGTCTGCTTAGGCTCCTCGTCCAGCCTGTTACCCGCTTTTTCCGAGAGGTCGGAGTATGACATCTTGAAGGTCAGTGTTTTTTCCTCGTCCGAGCCGTCGGTGGTCAGCACATCGAGGGTGTAATCGGGGACGTTCTCATTGAAGATGATCGGCACGCCGTAGGCGACGTTGTATTCGCCGTAGCCGTCGTTCTCGACCTCCCACTCGAATACGACGTTGTTACCGTCCAGACCCGTGAGAATGACCGAATCAATGCGGGCGTCAACATCGTTTAAGGTGATATTCGCGCTCAGGCAGTGCCACACGCTCTCGGGAACGCCCGAGGGACCCGAGAGCCGTTTTATATCGCAGTCCTCGGCAGCTTTGACTGCTTCGTAATAGTTCCCGATGAACCTGTAGTCGTCCAGCGCCCCCGCAAGGTCGCCCTCGGCGGCGAAGTCGGGGGAATCCACGTTCATTTTAAGCTCCCCGCCGGGGAATGTCACGACCTTTGAGGATGTGGCGTCATCGAGTTTCTCTTTTGCAAAGTCGATGATGTTCGGCAGGAACTCCATGAGTATCGGTATCATGAATACTACTACTATAATAGGCGCTATCAGCTTATTATTCTTTTTGCGCTGTTCTTCGGCGGCAGCGGCGGCTGCTGCCCTGTCGTAGTAGAGCCGCTGAGTTTCGCGCTGCTGAAAGCCTGCGGAAGCCGCAGCAGCCCTCACGGGCGGGGCAACGTTCGATCTTGCCGACGAGGTATAGGACAGCGGGGGCTTCGCCGAGGGGCGATAGCTGCTGTACCCGTAGGTGTTTGGGGGAATTTCGCTCCCGAAGGAGCGCCTTGCGGCGTCGGTATATTCCCGCAGTTCTTCAAGCAGCTCGTCCCCTGAGAGCCTTGATTCCTCGCGTATCTGGCGGGCGAGGAAGTCATCGCCGCTGTCGGCGTCCTCGAATCTTCCGTGAGAGTGAGCCCTGCCGCCGTCGGAAAAATCAAGGCAGGAGATATCATCACGCGCCGTAAAGCATTCGGGGCAGAGGTCAGAGTCGGAAGGCTTGAACCGATACCCGCAGCTTTTGCATCTGTAAGCCATTAAAACACCTCCAAGGGTCATGTGTCAATGTGGAAAATCATAATTAGCGGAGCGGAATAATTCGGAATTCGGAATTCGGAATGCGGAATTGAAGGTGTCCGCCTGCGGCGGACGGATATGCGGTCGCTTCGCTCCGCATGATTTAGAAAGTGTAAAATTACCGCAAGCGAAAAGA
>CACZJT010000164.1 GCA_902781565.1 uncultured Ruminococcus sp. | reverse complement strand
TCAGAAGGGTTTTCCCTTGCAGGGGAGCGCGAAGCGCGTGGGGGCAGAGCCCCCGTTGCGCCGCAGGCGCAAAAAGCAAACGTCCCGACAGCACAAAGCGCCCCCAAGAAACGCAAGTCCGAAAGTTAAATCGGCGATATCATATAAAATCCGATAAGTAAGGGCAGAATCGAACCGACCCGCACAAAGTACCGTGAACAGACCGTATCGCCGCTTTAATTGCGCGAAAGAGCGTAAGCGATTTTCGTGCAACCCCCAAACCCGCCGCAAGGCGGGCAAAAGCGAACCACCCCCGCAAAGGCGGGCAGGAAAGCACCACCCTACATATTGGTGCGCCCCTACGTTTTACTTCTTCTGCGCGGGCATATGGTACTTCTCGTTGAACTGCTGCTTCATTGTTTCAAGACGCTTCTGATCTTCGAGGCGCTTAGCGTGACCCTCCTGCTGTATCTTCTGGGTCTCCTCAATGCCCGTCATGATCGTCTGCCATGTCTTTTCAAGTGTCTCGATCTGAATGGAACTGGTGGAAGCCATTCTCGCTACCTGCTTGGAAATGTCTACCGTGTTGGTGGCGTTTCGGAGCAAAAGCTCGTTGGTCTTCTGATCGAGAGCCTGCATGGAATCAGCCTGAACCTTCTGACGCTTCAAAAGGACAGCCTGAGCAAGCGCCTGCTTGAATACGGGGAGAGTTACGATGAAAGCCGAATTGATCTTGCGCACAAGGTTGTAGTTCGAGAACTCCATAGTTTTCAGCATGGGTACGGACTGCATGGCTACCATCTCAGCCATGCGCAGATCCTGAACACGCTGCTCCAGCATGGAAAGCGCCTGCTGTAAGGACGTCAGCTCGAACTGTATCGACTGGTCGCCCGTCGTCTGCATATCGTTGGTGCGCTGCTCGATGTACTTCTCGATCTCGCGGCAGCCCTGCTCGCCCGCAAGAATGTACTTGACAAGCTGGTGATAATAGTCAACGTTCGCTTCAAACATCTGGTTCAGGCTCTTGTTCGACTGCCTGATCTCGTCCTCGTACTTGCGGAGCTGTACGAATATCTTGTCCACTTCGTCGCCCATAGTGTGATACTTGGAAAGTATGGCGTCAAGCTGCTTCCTCGCATTGCCGAACCACTTCTTGAAGCCCTTGGGGTCTTCCTGTATCTCCTCGATGTCGAACTCGTTCATGATCTTCGCAAGTATCTTCATGAGGTCGCCCGACTTGTCGATCTGGCTCATGTTGATGTTCCGAAGCACCGTGTCCGAAGCCTTGGAAATGCCCTCAGCCGCTTCCGCGCCGAAGGTAACGATGGTGTCGGGGTTGTATACCTCGATCTGCGAAGCGATCTTATCTACTTCCTCCGAATTGACATACTGCGCTTCGAGAGCCTGCCTGTCGGCGGCGATGTCGTACTGCTTTACCTCCTCGATCTGAGTGTTCTGCATATTGACTGTAGAAGTCATGGCGGGTGCGGCGGCGCTGTCCTGTGCGGGAGCGGGCTGCATGGCGGGTTTTGTGAAATCAAGTCCCATAGTTTATTACCTCTTTCTTCTGAATAATGACCAGCCGGAGCCTTGCTTGGCTTTCTCGGCGCGTTTGCGGTTTTTTTCGGGGGCGCGGCTCATGTCGGGCACCCTCATGTCGTATTTGTATTCCCCGATCTGATGCTCGTCCATCAGCTCGCGGGAGTAGTAGCTCGCCACACAGCGGTAGCCCGTGGGCGCAAAGAACAGCACATCGAAGCCCATGAGGTTCAGAAATGCCGCTATTATCGCGTCCTCGGGGGGCACCATGCCCTCGCCCGTCTTGATGTAAAGGAGCTTCGGGGGCACTTTCGTGAAGTCGGCGGCTTGTATCTTTCGCATGATCTCAAGGGGCAGGTCAAGCACCGTCTGTATGATGAGGTGTTCTATGCCGTTCTCAAACGTGCCCTTGATGATCCGCTGTTCGAGCATGAGCTCCAGCTTGTCGAGTATGCGCTCCTGCACCTCCGTGCGGAGGTAGCCGTATTTGTAGTTCGGGTGAGCCTTGATGAGGTCGCGGTACAGCCCGCCCCGATGTATGAACCGCGCGGTCTGCCCCTGAAAGGGGTTCTTTCCGTTAAGGCTCACGGGGAGCTGTCGGGTGATGAGGTAGGCGTCGTCGGTGACAAGGCGCTCCACCGCTTTCCAGTAGTCGGAAGCCTTGCCGTCCTTTACCCCCGAGACCTGTGCGAAGATGACGGGAATGCTGACCACGCCGTTCACGGTGGCGAAGTTCGGGCGGTACTTGGCTTCCTCGTTCCAAAGTATCTCTATCTCCTCGTACATGGTGCGGAGGGTGATGGAGTTCGCCTTGCCGTACTGCTGATTGCGGTACAGACCCGTATCTTGGTACATGATCTCGTCAAGCTCCCGCTCGGCGAGGAAGGCGGTAGTGCCTAAGCGAAGATCGGAGCTTTCGCGGGGTATCTTGTCAAGCTCCGCGCTGAAGTCGTAATGCTTGTCGAAAAGAAGCTCGTCCCGCAGGGTGCTTTCGGCGGTGTGGTCGGGGATAAGAAGCACCACGTCCACGGGCAGCCTTGCCAAGAACCGCAGGAAAAGCTCCTCGCGGTGATCTCTCGGCGTGCCTAAGTACAGAAGCAGTTCCACGCGGGGCATTGTCCAGTTTTTGAACAGCCCGCTGTAGAAACGTCTGAGCCAGCATATGAGGTACACGCCGCTTATGCCGAGCCGATTGAGGGGCTCGCCGCGGTCGGTCTCTCCCAGCATTATCTGCACGAAAGCCTGCACCATGAGCCTTTGGAGCTGTATATCATTGGCGCGTATCTGGGAAGCCATATCGCGGATAAGTTCTTCGGGGCGGTTGTAATTATGGCGAATGACCGTCCCCGTTTCCTGCGGGGAGGGGTCGGGTATCTTGCCGTCTATGAGCATGACGTTTCGTCCTGCGGCGGCGGCTTCGGAGTGAAGTCTGTAGACGTCGCTCTGATAAGAGAGCCTGCTTTCCGCGCCGAAGACCTGCATGAAGCAGTTATAATAGACCCCCTGTTCCTTTCCCCTGTCGGCGAGGGGAGTGCGGATATCATCGAAGCTCTCCCCCGTCATCCATGCGTTGACGCAGCCCTTTATCTCCGGGGGTGTACCGCAAAGGCGGGAGCGTTCCTCCTCGGCTGCCAGTTCCTTACGGACGGACTGCAAATTGTAGCCGTCGGGGAAAGCGGTCATACCGGGGAGTTCGAGAAGTTCGGAGCGTTTTGACTGCGGGTCAAGTTTCTTATAGGTAACATCGCCGCGGTACTGTAGCAAAACGGCGTCGCACCCTGCGCCGGTGAGGACGGACATAAGGAGCAGTTCATAGTTGCCGATCTCGCCCTCGTAGAGTATTTTGGGGACGTTATCCTTACCGAGGAGGACGGTAACGCGCTCGAACTTATAATAGAGCCAGCACATGAACTTGATATAAGCGTTTTTGAGCATACCGATATTTTTACCGTCCTTTTGCAGACCCATGAGCACGTCCCAGACAGAGTCCGCGACGGTCTCGCGGGTATAAGCGGACATACGAGGGAGCCATTTAGCGAGGTCAGCGGTAATGCGTTGTTTTTGGAGCTCGAAGGTAGTCCCGAGGACTTCGGCGTAGTATTCGATATGGCGGGTATCGGGGTTAGGGATACCGCCCTCGATAACGACGCCGTTTTTGAGGGCTTCGTTGTAATATTTACGTATAAAGGCGGTGACCTCTGGGGTAACGCCGTTTATTCTGTAGAAGTAAACGTCCCGACCGTCGCGGCTTCGGAGGGGAGTAAAGAAGTCATCAAGAGAATGAATTTTTCCGTGAGCAAACATTTTGGGCAGTCTCTCCGTTCAAACCTAAAAAAAAGCAAGGTAACACATATATTTCATTTATTTTAGCACACAAAAACTAAATTTTTATGAACGGAGTATTACGGAATATTCAATTACAAGAATACCAAGAAATACAAAAGTGAAAACAAAAAGAGCAATAATACAACCGCAAGTAAAATAAAACGAAGAAGCTCACAGTAGCACAGACAGCGGGTCCAGCGGCGCGACGCTGGCGAGGATTCCTAAGGGCGAGGAGCCCTTAGGCAGGGGAGCGCGAAGCGCGTGGGGGCGGCGCC
>CACZJT010000163.1 GCA_902781565.1 uncultured Ruminococcus sp. | reverse complement strand
GTCTATATATTGCGCTTATCTTCCTTTATGTGGCAGCCTCGGTGGTCGTCAGCGCTTCCGCAGGCTCGCAAAAGGTCTTTAACATAGGCGAGGTCACTATCGGAGTATATGCTCTGGCGGGTATTTTCTCCTCTTTTGCAAACATATCCCTCGTGCTGCTCGCCGTGTTCTACGGCAGGCTGGGGTACTTTACCTCGCTCATAATCATGCTGATACAGTTTCCCATACTGCTGATGGGGATAGTAGTGCGGCATAACTATACGAGCATTCCGGGGCTTTTCACGAATCTCCTGACGATAATCGCCATTACCGTTGTTTATTTCAGCAATAGGAAAGCAGATGTCTATCAGAAGCGCATCATAGAGCAGGCTGTCACCGACAGGCTCACGGGACTTCCAAACAGGTTCGCCTGCACCGAGTTTATCACCGATCTCGTAAAGCACAAAGTACCTTTCGCGCTGGTATCTCTCGATCTGAACAACTTCAAGAGCATAAACGATACTATGGGCTTTTCCGCGGGAAATAAAGTCCTCACCGAGTTTACGACCCGCTGGAAGAATGCCGTTGAATCGGGGGAGTCGGGGACTAACGACTTTATCGCCCGTCAGGAGGGCGACGAGTTCACTCTCATTGTACGCGGCTTCGGCTCCGATGAGGACATCATGAAGACCATAGACTGCTACAGGGCTGTGCTCGAAAAGAGCATAACCGTTGACGGCTGCGATTATTACCTTACGGGGTGCTTCGGATACGCGGTCTATCCCGACGATTCCGATGATGCGGAAACGCTTTTCACCTATGCCAATGCTGCACAGTATGAGGTAAAGCGCCGCGGTATCAATGACAGCGTGCTCCGCTTCACTCCCGAACTGATGAAGGCCGAGCACAGCCTTGACATAGAACGCAGCATAAGGAACGCGCTTGATAACGAAGGCTTCTATTTCTGCTTGCAGCCCCAGTATGACATCTCTCACAAGCTGCGCGGCTTCGAGGCGCTGGCACGTCTGAAAGACCCCGAGGGCAGGAACATCAGCCCCGCCGAGTTCATTCCCGTGGCTGAAAAGGTAGGGCTTATCGACAAGGTAGACCTGAGCGTGTTCAAAAATTCCTCTCGCTTCTTCGGAAGGCTCCTGAAAGAAACGGGCGCGGATATCTCGCTGAGTATCAATATCTCGGTGAGACACCTCATGAAGAATGATTTCCTTGACGAGATAAGGAACGTTATTGCCAACAGCGGTATTCCCGCAAAGAACCTCGAAATTGAGATAACCGAATCCATAATGATAGATTCGGCTGACAAAGCCCTCGAATGTATAAACGAGATACGCGGAATGGGCATAAAGATAGCAATAGATGATTTCGGCACGGGCTATTCGTCCCTCAGCTACCTCAACAAATTCCCCGCGGATATGCTGAAGGTGGACAAGTCCTTCATCGACAAGATGAACACCAGCGATTCCTCGAAGAAGTACGTCGCCGCCATAATATCCATCGGACATATCATGAACTTCGATGTGATATCCGAAGGCGTGGAATACCCCGAACAGCTGGAAACCTTGCGCAGTATCGGGTGCGACTATATTCAGGGCTATATCTGGGGCAGACCCCTGCCGCCCGAGGAAGCCGAGGAGCTTGTAAAAAGCACGATGAGCGTCAGATAAAGAAATTCGCCGCCGATATGGGAGATGGACAACGAAATGAAAAAAATACCGGTGATCTGCTTTGCGGTGCTCATGCTCACAGCCTGCGGGAACACCTCGGGGGACGGGACGTTTGCGTTCGCAAAGGCTTCGTCCGTTACCACCGCGCCTGCCGAAACGTTCACGGAGACAGAAACCGTTACAGCACCCCTTACCGAGACCGTAACGACCACCGCCGCCGAGACCACGACCACAGCTGCCGAAACGACCGCGATTACAGCCGAGACTACAACAGCGACCGCCGCCCCCGAGCCTGCGCCCGCGGGGGAGATAGACTATCCATATTGCACAGCCTACGCCCTTTACAATGCGGATACGGGCGAGTATATAGCCGAGAAGGGGCTCGATGAACGTATCTCGATAGCGAGCACCACCAAGCTGCTTACGGCTTCGCTGGCGCTCAGATACCTTGACCCCGAGGACGTGATAACGGTGGGCGAGGAGGTCCGGAGAGCACAGCCCGATTCGACCCTGAGCTATCTGCTCCCCTATACGGAAATAAGCGTTTACGACCTGCTGGCGGGAATGCTCCTGCCCTCGGGGAACGACGCGGCTTATACCGTTGCGGTCAACACCGCGAGGGCTGCCGCAGGGAATGAAAGCCTTTCGGACGATGAAGCGGTGGCTTATTTCGTGGAGCTTATGAACGGCTTCGGTGCGGAGCTGGGCATGGAGAACAGCCGGTTTGCGAACCCCGAGGGCTGGGACGACCCCGGGCATTACTCCACCCTCCGTGACATGATAAAGCTCGCAGGATATGCGGCGGCTGACCCGACCTTGAGCGAGATAACTTCGACCTATCAGCGGGAGTTCTACTCGGACGTGAGCGGCGACCTTTGGTGGACGAACACGAACCTTTTCCTCGACCCCTATTCCGCCTACTACCGCGAGGACTGTACGGGCATAAAGACGGGTACCACGTCGGACGCGGGCTGCTGCCTTATCGCGGAGTTCCACATCGGCGACACGGACTATATCTGCGCCGTCATGGGCTGCGAGGAGAACGAGCAGAGGTACGAGCTGGTGAACGAGATACTTGCGGCATATCTCCCGTAGGCGCGGAAAATATTTGCATTACAAGCGGAGCGAATTAGCGTTCCGCTTTGTTTTTGCGGGGATATCACGAATGTTCTGTGTAAAGCGTGAGAAAATCTTTGAATATACTTGCATTTTTGCTGAGAATGTGTTATAATGGATAATGTATATTCGGCAGACCTTTATTATGTCTGCGACCTACGAAAGGACTGGTGTCAATGACAGACCGCAGCAGCTCGGTGCTTTGGTACGAAGACCCCGCCGATGACTGGAACAAGGCTCTGCCCGTCGGGAACGGACGGATAGGCGGAATGGTGTTCGGTCAGCCGCTTTACGAGAAGATAATGCTCAACGAGGATTCCGTTTTCTCGGGAGGAAAGCGCAGCCGCAACAACCCCTCCGCGCTGCCTAACCTCGCCCGTGTGCGGGAGCTTCTTTTCGATGAAAAGATCGCCGAAGCCGAGAAGATCGTGATTGACGCCTTCTGCGGCGCTCCCGTGAACCAGCGGCACTATATGCCCCTCGGAGAGCTTGGTATCATACATTTTAAGGACACGGAATGTGAGTACGGCACGCGCTCCCTCGATCTGAATGAAGCCGTCACCCGCTGCGATTACTCGGTGGGGGAGAGGAAGTTCACCCGCGAGGTGTTCTGCTCCGAGCCCGACGGAGTCTTGGTCGTTCACATGACCTGCTCCGACCCGACGGGGATAAACGTCCGTGTGAAGATAGACGGGCGGGACGATTACTTCGACGACAATTCCCCCGTTTCCGACAGCGAGATGGAGTTCTACGGCGCTTCGGGCGGCAAGGACGGCATACATTTCGCGGCGTTCATTAAGATACTGAACAAGGGCGGAACGGTGCGGCAGTACGGCAGCTTCATAAGCTGCGAGGGCTGCGGAGAGATAACGCTTATTCTCGGTTCGCAGACGAGCTTCCGCTATCCGAACAGCTACCGCGCAAGGGCTAAAGCCGACGTCATGGCGGCAGCGCAGAAGTCCTATGAGGAGCTGAAAGCCCGCCACATCGCGGACTACAAGGTGCTTTACGACCGCGCGGAGCTTCATCTTGGCGGTGAGGATAAGTCGGAGATACCCACCGACAAGCGACTTGCGGCGTTCAGGGAGGGCGGCGGTGACAACAGCCTTGCGGAGATGTACTGGAACTTCTCGCGCTATCTTCTCATAGCCGCGAGCCGCAGGGGAACGCTCCCCACCAACCTACAGGGCATTTGGAACAAGGATATGTGGCCCGCGTGGGGCTGCCGTTTCACCATAAACATAAACACCGAGATGAACTACTGGAGCGCCGAGGCTCAGAACCTTTCGGAGCTGACCGAGCCGCTTTTCGACCACATCGAGCGTATGCGCCCGAACGGGCGCGTAACCGCGCGTGAGATGTACGGCTGCTGCGGGTTCGTC
>CACZJT010000162.1 GCA_902781565.1 uncultured Ruminococcus sp. | reverse complement strand
ACACTTTCTAAATCATGCGGAGCGAAGCGTCCGCATAAACGCGGCGCAGCCGCTCCTTCAATTCTCAGCGCCAACTTGTTGGTGCGATTCCGCATTCCGCATTCCGAATTACCCCATTCCGCATTCCGAATTCCGAATTACCCCGCGATCTTCCCGTCCCTGCATTCAAGCACTATCGTGAACGGTCCGTCATTCAGCAGACTTACTTTCATGTCCGCACCGAATATGCCCGCTTCTACCCTGCCGCTTATCTTCTCCGAGCAGACTGCTTTGAAATGCTCGTAAAGCTCCTCGGCACGCTCGGGAACTTCCGCTCTGTCTCCGAAATAGGGACGGTTCCCCCGCGAACAGTCCGCACAAAGCGTGAACTGCGACACCGCAAGGATATCTCCCCCCACGTCCCCGAGGGATAAATTGATCTTGTCGTTATCGTCCGAGAAAATGCGGAGCTTCACGATCTTGTCCGCCAGCTTCTCGCAGTCCGCTTCCGTGTCGCCCCGCTCCGCGCCGAGCAGCACCAGAAGCCCCTGCCCTATGCTCCCGACCGTCTTTCCGTCCACGTAAACTGATGCGCGGCTCACGCGCTGAACCACTGCCTTCACTCGCTCACACCCGCTTCGATGGTGTACTTGTAAACGTATCTGTCCCCCGCGTCAAGGGCTATGGCGTGGGGCTTTTTCTCTATGTCCTCGAACTCGTCGTCCGCGTAAACGGGCACGCTCGTCCAGGGCTCCAGACAGATGAACTGCGCTTCGGGGTTCGCCGTCGCCGTCCATACCGCGATACAATCCGACTGCGGGAATGTGAGCTTGACATATCTTCCGTCCGCGCGGCGGAGCGTAACGGCTCCCGACGCGGGAGCGTCCTTCATGATAACGTCATAGTCGAACTGCGGTCTGTTCAGCGGCAGAACGGTCTCGCCGTCTAAAACGGTGCGTTCGCCGTTCGGGGTGGGCTGTACTATCTTTTCGGGCTTCTCGTACTCAACGACGTCCTTCCCGCCCTCGATATCCGCGATGAAAGCGGGGTGTCCGCCTAAGTAGAAGTACATTATCCTGTCCCCCGTGTTCTTCACGGTGTTGGTGACGTTTAGCTTTCCGTCAAAAGCTTCGTATGTAACTTCAAGGGCGAAATCGTATGGATACCACTGCTTTGTGGTATCGCTCGAACACAGCTCGTAGGTCACGGAGCTGTCAGTCTCGCGGGTGAGGGTGAAAACGCTGTCCCGCGCGAAGCCGTGATTGCCGGGCATGGCGTATTCCTTACCGTCAGCGCGGTACTTCCCGCCCCCCGGCGAGCAGATAAAGGGGAACAGTATCGGTGCGTATCTCTTCCATGCGTCCCCGCACTGCCAGAGAAATTCCTCACCGTTCACCTTGATCGAATGGAGCTCCGCGCCGTTCTCGTCCGCCGAGAACTGAAGCGCTCCCACAGTCTTTGTACTTAACATAGTCACACGTCCTTTCGTTGCCCTTTCACTAAAAAACAAGACGGCAAAAGAAATGCCGTCTTATTGATAACTTCATCAGCCCTCGTCGTTCGAGCTCTGGGTATAGCTGTAGCCGTAGCCGTAACCGTAGCTGTAGCCGTATTTTCCGCCATAGCGCTTGTACTTGCCTTTTCCGAGACTTACGGGCACCTTGGTGATGACAGCGCCCAGCAGATCGCCGTTGGCGAACTTGATGGCTTCCATAGCCGCCTGATACTGGTCGTAGATGGAAACTCCCGACATGGCAGTGAGCACATAGCCCGCTACCGTTCCCGAAAGGGTCAGCGCGTCGGTAACGACGTTTACGGGGGGAGTGTCGATTATAACATAGTCGTAGTAATTGCTCAGCTCTTCAACGAGCTTGCGCATATTCTCCGAACCCAGCATTTCCGAAGGGTTGGGGGGGATAGGTCCGCAGGTAACGACATCGAGCCCGGGAATGATGTCCTCGTTCACGACTTCCTTAAAGGAATTGAAGCCCGAAAGGAGCGTCGAGAGCCCCTCCTTGTTTTTGAGCTTGAACAGCTTATGCTGAACGGGCTTTCTGAGGTCGGCGTCGATGAGCAGCACCTTAGCCTGCATCTGTGCGAAAGTCAAGGCGAGGTTCGCGGTCATGGTGGATTTACCCTCGTGCATTACAGCGCTCGTTACCGCGAAGCATTTTTTCTTTCTTGTGGAAAGTGAGAATATGAGGTTTGTACGAAGGGTCTTGAATGCCTCAGCCGCCTGGAAGGAAAGTTCCTTGTCAAGCAGGGTAAAATACTTGTGGGCGCTCTTTTTCTTACTCATACTTCACACCTCCCTTAGTATCGTAAAGGTCGGGTATCTCGGCGAGGATAGGCATTTCGGGGAATTTCTTCTTGATGTCGTCCGCGACCTTGATACGTCTGTCGAGCATATGGGAAATAATAACTATCGCACCCGCGATCACCATTCCGATAAGTCCGCCGATAAGCGCGGTACGCTTTACGTTGGGTGAGGAGGGCGTTTTTGCGATCTTGGCGTGACCGATAGGCTCTACCGAACCCGCCTTGGTAGTTCTTATGAGTATCGAAGGAGCTATCTCCGAGATATAGGTGCAGATATCGGCGGATATCTGGGGGTTAAGGCTGGTGCAGGAGATGTTTATTACCTCCGTGTCGTTGACAGCCGCTATGGACACCAGCGAGCGGAGCTGAGCAGCCGAGATCGAAGGTTCGCCGTCCTCATATGAGATGGTGAACATTTTTTCCAGATCCTCAACGTGATATTCCTCCAGCAGTCTGTTCGACACCTCGTCATAGACCTCATCGTTATCGAGAATTACGATATAGGTAGTAGCCAGCTGTTTTGAAGCCTGAATATCCGCGGCGTTCGCCTTTTCGGTATAGTCGGTCGTACCCATTATCGAGTTATTTACATATATCGACACATCGGACGTGTACTTGACGGGGAGCATGAGTTTTGCCATAGCGAAACCGCCGAAGACGCCCAGCACCGTCAGAAGTATGATAAAGGGCAGTTTACCCAGCAGGAGATAGACTATCTCAAGCAGGTCTATTTCTGTTTCTTCGTTTTTTTCCATTCGTATACCTCCGTTTGTCTTTTAGTTATTATCTCTTATTTTTTACACAATATTCCCTGCGAAAAACAATTCAAAATCAACACCCATTATTATATCACAAGCGGCACCTTTTGTCAAGCAAATAAACAAATTTGCGTATTTTGCCCATATAACGTGATTTTCGGAGAAAAAAAACGTTTAATTTGTCTGTTCTTCCGTACCGATACCGAGAAGTCTCGCGGCATTAAGACCGAATATCTTATCCCGTTCGTCATCGGAAACACCCAGCCGCAGGAGCTTTTCAGCCATTCGTGCGGCGCTCTCCCAGGGGCAGTCACTGCCGAAGAGTATGCGTTCGGCGCCGTGTTTCCTTATTATTTCGGTCATGAGTTCATCGGGGCATTTTTCGGTAAAGGACGTATCGAAGTAAAGTTCCCCGTCGAGTCCTGCGAGGAGGTCGCGCACCTGTTCCCAGCGGTCATTGCCGCCTAAGTGAGCGAGTACGAGTTTCAGGCGCGGGTGGCGTTTTATAAGTTTCAGCGAGCGTTCGGGGGGGCAGTGTACGAGGTCGGGGGAGTAGCAGTCCCAGCCCGCGTGCAGCACGAGGGGGAGCCCCGTATCGGCGATAAGCTCATACATTTCATCAAGGGACGGCTCGTCCACCATGAAGTGCTGATAATCGGGGTGGAGCTTTATGCCGTAAAGACCCAGTTCCTTTATGCGTTCGAGTTCCTCCGTGAGGTCGTCGGCTTCGGGGTGTACCGTGCCGAAGGGTATGAGCCGAGGGTGAGTTTCGGGCAGTCCCGCCGCCCAGTCGTTTATGACGGTCTGTTGAGAAGGTTTGGTAGCGATAGGCAGCACGCAAGCCATATCCACGCCCCATTCGTCCATACGTGTTTCGAGCTGTTCGACGAGCCCGCGGGTATAGGGTGTCCGACCGCTCTCGGTCTGAATAGCGCTCACGGCGCGTTCCGCGACCTTGGGCGAGAATGAATGTGTATGAAAATCAATTATCATGTGAACCTCTCCATATGAAAATCATAATTTATGGGGCTAAAAGACAACCAACACGGAGAAATTGCGTTAGCAAAAAAGCGCCTCCGGGCGCGCTAGCCCGGCGGGGTATGGGGCAGCGCCCCATTTTAATCAGACCGCGCGCAAAGCAA
>CACZJT010000161.1 GCA_902781565.1 uncultured Ruminococcus sp. | reverse complement strand
CCTGCAAGGGCTACTCGCCCTTGACCTCGGCAAGGGGCTAACGCCGCCCCTTGCATCCGGCGTGTTTGTGCTACAGAGTGCCGCTTTCTTTATTTGTGCCTGCGGTCATTTTACACTTTCTTTTTGCGGCTTCGGCGGAGCGCGTTTCGCTTGGCGTACCGCGTCCGCATATCCGCGGCGTAGCCGCACCTTCAATTCCGCATTCCGAATTATCCCGCAGTTCTCATTTCATTTTTTCGATTCGACATTTTACCATTTCAATGCGGTGACAGAATAGAAAAATTGTGAAAAAAACCAAAAAAATTTCCAAAAAGGTATTTACAAACGGAAAAGAAAGTGCTATAATTATAGTAATATGGCATGGTGCGCCCTTCTGTGCCTTTATATGATGGATAGGGCTTGGACTTTTCCCGCGCTTGTATGGTTTGACGCGGGAGGGAATGTCGAAAATACGGGGGAGACCCCGATTATCCGGAAAGGAATGATTCTTTTTATGGCAAGAAAAATGAAAACCATGGACGGAAACAACGCTGCTGCTTGGGCGTCATACCCCTTCACAGAAGTCGCTGCTATCTATCCTATCACCCCTTCGTCCGTAATGGCAGAGGTGACAGACCAGTGGTCGGCTAAGGGTCAGACCAATATCTTCGGTACCCCCGTAAAGGTAGCCGAGATGCAGTCCGAGGCTGGCGCTGCGGGTACAGTTCACGGCTCGCTGGCGGCAGGTGCGCTCACAACCACTTACACCGCTTCCCAGGGTCTGCTGCTCATGATCCCGAATATGTATAAGATCGCAGGCGAACTGCTTCCCTGCGTTATCCACGTTTCGGCTCGCTGCGTAGCTTCCCACGCGCTGAACATCTTCGGCGATCACTCGGATATCTACGCCTGCCGTCAGACCGGCTTCGCTATGCTTTGCTCGTCCAACCCTCAGGAGGTCATGGACCTCGGCACCGTAGCTCACCTCTCCACCATAAAGGGCAGAGTTCCTTTCCTCCACTTCTTCGACGGCTTCCGCACCTCTCACGAGATACAGAAGATCGAGACATGGGATAAGGCTGACGTTGCCGAGATGGTAGATATGGACGCTGTTCAGGAATTCAGGAACAGAGCTATCAACCCCGAGCACCCCGTACTCCGCGGTACCGCTCAGAACGGCGATATCTTCTTCCAGGCTCGCGAGGCTTGCAACACCTACTATGACGCTGTTCCCGCTGTCGTAGAGGAGTATATGGACAAGGTAAACGCCAAGATCGGCACTAACTACAAGCTGTTCAACTACTACGGCGCTCCCGATGCTACTCACGTTATCGTAGCTATGGGTTCTGTCTGTGATACTATCGAAGAGACTATCGACTACCTCAACAAGAACGAGGGCACTCGCCTCGGTCTCGTAAAGGTAAGACTGTACAGACCTTTCTGCGCGGACAAGCTCATCGAGGCTCTCCCCGATACTGTTGAGCAGGTATCCGTTCTCGACAGAACGAAGGAGCCCGGCTCCCTCGGTGAACCGCTGTGGCTCGACGTCGTTGCGGCTCTCAAGGGCACCAAGTTCCACGATGTAGTAGTTTCCAGCGGCAGATACGGTCTGGGTTCCAAGGATACCACTCCCGCTCAGATCAAGGCTGTATTCTGGAACGCTTCCTGGAAGAACACCTACAAGCCCAGATTCACCATCGGTATCACCGACGATGTTACCAATCTGTCCCTCGACAGCTCCGAGAAGATCGACACCGCTCCCGCAGGCACTACTTCATGTAAGTTCTGGGGTCTCGGTGCTGACGGTACTGTTGGTGCCAACAAGAACTCCATCAAGATCATAGGCGACCACACCGACCTGTACGCTCAGGCTTACTTCGCTTACGACTCCAAGAAGTCGGGCGGTGTTACCGTTTCTCACCTGAGATTCGGCAAGACCCCGATCAAGTCCACATACCTTATAAATATGGCTGACTTCGTTGCCTGCCATAACGAGAGCTATATCGACAAGTACGATATGGTATCCGACATCAAGCCCGGCGGTACCTTCCTGCTGAACTGCCAGTGGAGCGTTGACGAGCTGGACAAGCACCTCCCCGGACAGGTAAAGAGATATATCGCTCAGAACGACATCAAGTTCTATATCATCAACGGCGTAAAGATCGGTAAGGAGATCGGTCTCGGCAACAGGATCAACACCGTGCTCCAGTCCGCATTCTTCAAGCTCGCTAACATCATCCCGATCGAGGACGCTGTTAAGTATATGAAGGACGCCGCTACCGCTTCTTACTCCAAGAAGGGCGAGGCTATCGTTAAGATGAACCACGACGCTATCGACGCAGGCTATCAGCAGATCGTCGAGGTTAAGGTACCCGCTAAGTGGAAGAACGCCAAGGACACCAAGATGGGTATGGATCCCGTTAAGGATAAGGACAAGGTCCTCGAGGACTTCGTAAACAAGATCCAGATCCCCTGCAACGCGCAGAAGGGTGACGAGCTTCCTGTTTCCACCTTCGTTCACATGGCTGACGGTACCTTCCCGCAGGGTTCGGCTGCGTTCGAGAAGCGCGGTATCGCCGTTGACGTTCCCGCCTGGAACAACGCTAACTGCATACAGTGCAACTTCTGCTCGTATGTTTGCCCGCACGCTGTTATCAGACCCGTTATCATGACCGAAGAAGAGCTCGCAAAGGCTCCCGCTCTTGCTAAGGAGAAGGCTATCGCCTGCACGGGTATGCCCGGATTCTACTTCGTAATGACCATGAGCGCTCTCGACTGCACGGGCTGCGGAAGCTGTGTAAACGTTTGTCCCGGAAAGAAGGGCGAGAAGGCTCTGTCCATGATGCCTCTTGAGACTCAGATCGCCGAGCAGGAAGTATTCAACTACGGTCTGAAGCTGGCTGAGAAGCCCGAAGTCCTTGCGAAGTTCAAGGAGACCACCGTTAAGGGCTCCCAGTTCAAGCAGCCGCTGCTCGAGTTCTCGGGCGCTTGCGCAGGCTGCGGCGAAACTCCTTACGCCAAGCTGGTAACTCAGCTCTTCGGCGACAGAATGTATATCGCTAACGCTACGGGCTGCTCGTCCATCTGGGGCGGCTCCGCACCTTCGACTCCTTATACCAAGAACGCAAAGGGCAAGGGTCCCGCTTGGGCTAACTCCCTGTTCGAGGACAACGCAGAGTACGGCTACGGTATGTTCTTAGCTCAGAACACCATCAGACAGCGCACCATCGCAAAGGTACTGGAGCTTGCTAAGGACACAAAGGCTGCGGCTGTTAAGGAAGCCTGCGAGAACTATCTTGCGACCGTTGACGACGGCGCAAAGAACTCGCCCGCTACCGATGAGCTGATCGCGGCTCTTGAGAAGAGCAAGACCAAGGCAGCTCTCGAAATACTGAAGGACAAGGATTACCTCCGCAAGAAGTCCCTGTGGATCTTCGGCGGCGACGGCTGGGCTTACGACATCGGCTTCGGCGGTGTTGACCACGTACTGGCTTCGGGCGAGGACGTAAACATCTTCGTATTCGATACCGAGGTTTACTCCAACACCGGCGGACAGTCCTCCAAGTCCACTCCTACAGGCGCTATCGCACAGTTCGCTGCGGCAGGTAAGGAAGTTAAGAAGAAGGATCTCGCGGGCATCGCCATGACCTACGGTTATGTATATGTTGCTCATATCGCTATGGGCGCTGACATGAACCAGTGCATCAAGGCTATCGCCGAGGCTGAGGCTTATCCGGGTCCTTCGCTCATCATCGCCTATGCTCCTTGTATCAACCACGGTATCAAGGGCGGCATGAAGATCGCACAGACCGAGGAGAAGAAGGCTGTTCAGGCGGGTTACTGGCATCTGTACAGATACAATCCTTCTCTGAAGCTCGAAGGCAAGAATCCGTTCATTCTCGACTCCAAGGCTCCGACTGCGGATTACAAGGAGTTCCTGATGGGCGAGGTTCGTTACAACGCTCTTGCGAGACAGAACCCCGAGAGAGCGGAGCGGCTCTTCGACAAGGCTGTAAAGAACGCTCAGGACAGATACGATTATCTGCTGAGATACGCCGCACTCTACAACGAGGAAGCGAAGAAGTAATTTCGGAGCTTAGCGCGTAAAGCCAAATAAGTAAACAAAGCCACGTTGTTCCCGAGGGAGCGGCGTGGCTTTGGTGATTTACGAGAGGGGAGAATAATTATGCAGTGGCAAATACGTCGCAAAACGGCCGCACATATAGGTGTGCCCGTTTTTTAACGTAAATGGAAAATATCAGCAAAGCCTATTGCATTTTCAACAAAAATATGTTATAACAGTCAGTAATATATGGCACATTCCTCGAAAGCGCTTCATGAGCGGGCCGGTCGCGCTGACTATGGCGGCGGGAATGGTGCCCGGGTGCGGCTATGGCGGTGAGCGCGGATTTCAGCGACAAGCTGGTGGCTTCGCTGGCTGACCTCTACGACGGCGACACTGCGCGGGCGTGCGAGGAGCTTGAAGCCCTGTACGAAGCGGGTATCATCGACGAGAACGGCGACATGGGGGAGCTCGACATCAAGGAGGACGGCGAAGCTGTGACCCTTGATGACCTCATGGCAAAAATTGCCAACGAAGAGGAAATCGGCGACATAACCGTGAACGGTCACGCTTCCACGACCGAGCAAATTGCACAAATCCGGTCGGTGAAAGCCGCGCTCGATGTGGCAAAAATGCTGGCTCAGGACGTTGAGATCACGGACGAGCACGTCGAGAACCTCGAAAACCTGATACAGGGCATAAGCGACGGCACGGTTGACATCAATTCCGCGATACAGAGCGGCACGCTCTCGGTGGAGAAGCAGACGGGCAGCATGAAGTCCCAAAATGACGGTCAGGAGGGCGACGATTTC
>CACZJT010000160.1 GCA_902781565.1 uncultured Ruminococcus sp. | reverse complement strand
TTTCGGGCTTCATGATGCGCAGTATTATCTCGCTCCCCGCAAGGGCGCTATGCTCATCGGGGACTGTCTCCGCGCCCGCGGTCTTATAGGCTTCATCGGGAAAGCCGCTTTTTTCGCCCGCACCGCTGACGATATGCACCTCGAAGCCCATTCCCGAAAGTCTTTTAACGTCCTCGGGAACGAGAGCCACGCGGGTCTCGCGGGGGTCGCGCTCCTTGCAGACAAGTATCTTCTTCAAATAAAAAACTCCCTTCGCTCATAATAGCTCATTCTCGGTATAACGCCAATACCGCACAGGGACATAGTTATCCCGTGCGGTTTGGTTCTATTGTTATTATACCACATTTTACCTAAAATGCAACAGACCAAAGACCCTTCACGGGCGGCTGACACGGCGGACGAAACGTCCCCCAATGGCATTCAAGGTCGGAAGGCGGTGTTCGGAGCCGCCATGCCCCGCAAGGCTCCGTCCGCCCTGTCAGCCGCCCGTAAATATAGGGTCAGTCGTGGGTGTATGTGTTTCCTGCGAACTCATTCTCCTTGTCGGCTGTCACATCATCTTTCACCGTTTCGGCGCTGCCGATAAGCATATCGGGGTGGGACGGCGTTATCGGGCAGAGGGGTACGAAGCCCGTGTATTCTCTCTTTTCGTTCATGCTCATCAGCCTCCTGTATAATATGTTATCAGACGATGCCCTGTGACTGCATGGCGTCGAGCACCTTCTCGAAGCCCGCGATATTGGCGCCTACAACGTAATCGCCCTCCGCGCCGTATCTCTTGGCGGCGTCGTCTATGTTGTGGTAGAGGTCTACCATTATCTCTCTGAGCTTGTTATCCACCTGCTCAAAGGTCCAGCTCATGCGCTCGCTGTTCTGGGACATTTCGAGAGCCGAGGTAGCAACACCGCCCGCATTGGCAGCCTTGCCGGGAACGAAGTATACGCCGTTTTCCTGCAAATACTTTGTGGCTTCCTCGGTGGTGGGCATATTCGCGCCCTCGCATACAGCGATAACGCCGTTTGCGACCAGCTGTTTCGCGTCCTCTATGCCAAGCTCGTTCTGGGTGGCGCAGGGGAGAGCAATGTCGCTCTTTACGCTCCACACGCCGCGACCCTCATGATATTCGGAGTTCGGGCGATAGTTCTTATACTCTGTGAGCCTTGCACGCTTTACTTCCTTGATCTCCTTGAGAGCCGCAACATCTATGCCCTCGTGGTCGTATACCCAGCCCGTTGAATCGGAGCAGATGACGGGCTTTGCGCCTAACTGCTGTGCCTTTTCGATGGCATAGATCGCAACATTACCCGCTCCCGATACCGTTACGGTCTTGCCCTCAATGGACTGACCGTGAGACTTTAAAAGCTCATCGACGAGATAGAGCAGACCGTAGCCCGTGGCCTCCGTCCTTGCGAGAGAGCCGCCGAAGGAAAGTCCCTTGCCCGTGAGCGTTCCCTCGAACAGACCGCGAATGCGCTTGTACTGACCGAACATATAGCCGATCTCACGTCCGCCCGTACCGATATCGCCCGCGGGAACGTCGGTGTCGGCGCCTATGTACTTGCAGAGCTCCGTCATGAAACTCTGGCAGAAAGCCATGATCTCGCGGTCGCTCTTGCCCTTGGGGTCGAAGTCCGAGCCGCCCTTGCCGCCGCCTATGGGAAGTCCCGTAAGGCTGTTCTTGAAGATCTGCTCGAAGCCCAGGAACTTGATGATACCGAGATTTACAGACGGGTGAAGTCTCAGACCGCCCTTGTAGGGTCCTATCGCGGAGTTGAACTGCACGCGGTAGCCCGTGTTGATGTGAGCGTTGCCCTTGTCATCTATCCACGGTACTCTGAATTTGATCTGGCGCTCGGGGTTCACGAGCCTTTCGAGCAGGGCGTCCCTGCGGAACTTTTCCTCATTCGCGTCAACAACGGGGCGTATGGAATCAAGCACCTCTCTTACAGCCTGATGGAACTCGGGCTCGGCGGGGTTCTTCTCGACGACCTCGGAAATTATCTCGTCAACGTATGACATTTCTAAACTACCTCCCACTTTACTTATCGCAAAAAAAGCAATGACGTATCAAGCCCGTTATCCTGAGCCCCCGGACGTCATTGCCTTGATATAATGATACAGCAAAATGCCCCGGGATTCAACCGAAAATATCCTATAAAGATCAGACATCTGCCGATAAATTTCCGACTGCCGCTTCGCTGCCATCAGAATTTCTTCAAGTCGGAGGGCTTTTTCCCCGTGAGCTTCTTGAACACGGTCGTGAAGTAGTCCACCGAGGAAAAGCCCAGTATCTCGCTGACATCGCGCACCTTGTACCGCCCCGAGAGCAGAAGTCTTTCGGCGTAGTGCATACGGAATCGGTTGTAGAACTCAACGAAAGTCATACCGAGCTTTGACTTGAAGAGCCTGCCGAAGTAGTCCTTGTTGAAGCCGAAGCTGTCTGCGGCGTTCTCGGTGGTGGCTGTGATATCCGCGTGCTCCATGATGAAGCGTTTGAGCTCCCCGATGAACTTGTCCTCTGTATCCGAGGGCAGGAGATCGGCGAAAAATTCCTCGGCGGCTCTGACGTATTCTATGTCGAGGGCGGAGCTTTTGATATGCTTCTTCGCACGCTTCAGCGCCTCGGAAAAACGGGCTTCGCTCACGGGCTCGGTGAGGTAGTCTATAGCCCCCATGAGAAAACACTCCCGCATATACTCCGAATCGTCGGTGGGGCTTATGATGATGAAGGGTATCTCTCCCGTCCTTCGCAGCACCTCCCTCATCACGTCGGGAGCGGTCAGCACGGGCGGCTTATTGAAGCATATCACAAGGTCAACAGTCCCCGTCCCGCAGAGCCTGACCGTTTCGGCAGTATTCGACGCGCACGCGGCTGCCGTAAAGCCGTTTTCTTCCCACACCCTCATTCGTTTGAACCTGTTCCGTGCCTCGGGCGAGGTGTCCGCGATAAGCACACGGCAGCTGCCTTTCATCTCATTACCTCCGTTCAAAACTTCCAAAGAAAAAAGACGCCGTACCCGAATACAGCGCCTTTGCCCGATATCATTATAGCACAGTAAAAAAAAATAAGTCAATGAAAAAATTATTAACGACTAAAAATGTCTGATATTTATAGGATTTTGTTTGGAAATAACATAGATCAATTCGACATTTTTGACAGTATTTTACAGGCAGGTATGTAAATGATATAAAGCCGGCGATAGACAAGGCGGCGGCTGACGGACATGGAAGCAAGCGTCTTTGACATGATTCTATAGCAATACAAGAAAATAGCAGCATAAAGATTTCGAGAGAAAATTTCACAGTGCAAGGAAAACGACCGCAGTTTGGCTGTCGCCCTGCAAGGTTTCCGCACCTTCGGGCAGTTCTTCACCGTCTGTCAGAATATTCTCCCCCAGTCCGACAAACTGTCCGAAATCTGAAAGAGCATTTTCAGCAAATGTGCAGTCAGAAGACTGTATCTCCCTGACCTTTGACCGGTTCTCCTCTCCGAATATGTTCTGCCATACATCGGGATTCGATTTGGAATACTCGTCAAAATACGGTTCTCCGAGCATGAGCGTGTCCTCTGCACCGTCTTTACTGTGAAGCTTGATCTCCGCAAAAATCGCTGTCAACCAGTTCCACCGGAAGCACCTGCATACTCAGCGACTTTGCAAGTTCGGCGGCGTTTATATCCTCTCCCGTGACTGTGACCCATTTTCTGTCTTTCGTGAACACAAGCGAGTATGACACCACCGCATCGTCGTCGGTTGCCTTTGTGTAACCTTTGGACTTCATCATGTCGGTGAATGCTTTATTGAACTGTGCTTTTGTTAAACGATCAGCGTTTAAGATGTGGTTGTTTGTAAGTGAACGTTCCATTTCTTTTTCTCCTTTTTGGTGTTTCCTATTTTGCAAAATCGTCTGTTTGTTGCGGTAATTTGGTTCGTAGTGTGTTCGATTAGGCAGTGCTGCCCTGAGCGTGACAAAATGGAAATGCTTATCCTTGACGAAGCCATGAAAAGAGACAAGCCGATACTCGGAATCTGTCGTGGGATACAGTTTATCAATGCCGCTTTGGGCGGTAAACTCTGGCAGGATATTCCGACAGAACTTCCGAGTGATGTGAAACATTGTCAAAAACCACCTTATGATATTCCTTCTCATGATGTTAAGATCGAACCTAATTCATCGCTTTATTCTCTCTTGAAAAGGAAGAATATATCCGTCAACAGCTATCATCATCAGGGTGTTCAAGAGCTGTCGCCGCAGCTTATCAGCATGGCTTCCGCCCCTGACGGACTAATCGAAGCGGTGTATGCACCCGATCAGAAATTCTTGTGGGCAGTACAATGGCATCCCGAACTT
>CACZJT010000159.1 GCA_902781565.1 uncultured Ruminococcus sp. | reverse complement strand
TGCCGAGGTCAAGGGCGAGGAGCCCTTGCAGGGGAGCGCGAAGCGCGTGGGGGCAGAGCCCCCGTTGCGCCGCAGGCGCAAAAAGCAAACGTCCCGACAAGACAAATCCACGCCAGGAACCGCACACGAACCGCCCGCTTAAATCGGCGATATCAAAGAAAATCGTTCAGTAAGGGCAGAAACGACCAAATCAAGCCAACGTCCTGTGAACAAGACGTATCGCCGATTTAATTGTGCAAAAGAGCGTAAGCGATTTTTGCACAACCCCAAACCCGCCGTCAGGCGGGCACTCGCCCCTACATTGGGCGTGCGTTATAGGAGGTCGGGGCAAGCCCTGTACGAACATAGTTCGTACCCCCTACACCAAATAGTGCAACGCGGTCAGCCCCGCAAATCATGATTTGATAAGGAGGAATTATATGGATTACGACCGCATACAACAGATATTTATGGATATCACAGGCGTTGACGCCGAACACTTCAAATATCGCCAAATGATCGAGAACGGCAGACAGCTCGTTACTTCTCGCTTGAAGGTCGATGTCGGCTCACTCGATCAGGTCAAGATCGGCTGCTGCGAATACGCCGCGGCTGCCTGCGCTGCTTACGAATACGCTTGCGCAGACGCGGCTACCGAACGCCCCGTCATGAGCGAGAACGGCGAGGTCGTCATAAGACGCGGCTCAGCCGAACTCGCCGACGCGATGAAAAAACTCCGCGCAAGCGCTTTCGATATGCTCGCCGCCGCAGGGCTCACAAACGGCGGGGGTTTCGCATTCAAGATGATCTGAATGATATGAACTCGGGTGCGGGGAGTTTCTCTCCGCACCCTTTTTGTAAGCTCCGCATTATCTCACGCTCGTCCGCATATAATGGACGGTGAGAAAGGCGGGGTGAGATATGGGATCATTTGAGCTTACGGGGGGCAGAGTGCCCGTCCGTTCGGTGGTGACTATAGACGGGGACAGCGAGGTGCTTATAGAGAACTGCCGCAGACTTGTCGAATGCAGCGAGATCAAATGCAGCGTCATCTCGGCAGGCTTCCTCGTGGAGGTATGGGGGAGCGGGCTCTCGGCTTCGAGCTATGCTAACGGGAGCGCTTCGATATGCGGCAGGATACAGTCTGTGAACGTGACCCGCCGCAGCAGCAGAAGAGAGGGGGGCTCGCGGTGAGAAAGCTGTCCATGACCGATTACGAGCTTGACTGCCCCGCGCCGCAGAAGCTCTATTCCGCCCTCGCGGAACGGCACATAGAAGCCTGTGGCATAGAAGCCGCAGGGGACAGGCTGCGGCTCTCGGTGCGGCTCATCGAGCGCAGAAGATTCCTCGCTCTCGCCGATGAGCTGGGGCTTGCGGTAAGGGTGCTGCACGAGGGCGCACTTTGCAGACTGCTGCACCTTGCGCGGCGGCGGATCGGGCTGATAGTCGGGGCTCTCATCTGCGGGGCTGCGATAACGGCGGCGCAGTATTTTCTTCTGACTGTGGATATACTCACCGATAACGAGGATATCCGCCGCGAGGTCATGAACATACTGGAGGAGGACGGTATCACCGTCGGGACTTACCTGCCGTCGCTCAGATGCGTGGAGCTTGAACGCGACCTCAAACAGCGTGCAAAGGGCGTGGCATGGGCGGGGGTCAGCATAACGGACAGCAGGCTCGTCATAGACATTACCGAACGCGCCGAAAAGCCCGAGAGCGCCGTTAAACGCCTGCCCTGCGATCTGGTGGCGAAGCACAGCGGGACTATCGACAGGATAGAGCTGTATGACGGTCTGCTGATGATACCGAAGGGCAGCGGCGTACTGCGGGGGGACGTCCTCGCCAGCGGGCGCATACCCGTCACCCGCACCGAGGAGATAGACGGCAAGACCGTTGAGGTGACGGGCGAGAAGTACGTGCGCTCCGTCGGGACATTTTACGGGACTTACACGGAGGTACGGACTTTCTTCCAGCCCTACACAGAGCAGTCCCTCATCATGGACGGCAGGCGGGACGACAGAAGCTATTTAAAGGTATTCGGCGCGGAGATACCGCTGTTTATAAGCGGGGAAAAGGGTTTGTTCCGCGAGGAGGAGGACTTCTCGCCGCTCGTTATCTTGGACACCGAGCTTCCCGTGGGGATAAAGCGGGTGAAGCGGGAGGGGTACGGATTCTCGCGGACGGTCTATACCCCCGAACAGGCAGCCGCCCGCGCCGACGAGAAGCGGCAGACCTACGAAGACAACTTCCTGCGTGACGAGGAGATACTCTCAAAGAAAGCCGTCACCGAATACACCGATGAGGGCGCAAAGCTGACCGTTACCTACGACTTGTATGGGGTGATGAGCGAGGAAAAGGAATTTTTTATAAAAAAGTAATAAAAATTTATAAAACGCCCGTTTTTTTTCTTGCATTTTAAATTAAAGTGTGGTATAATAACTATATATCATAAAAAATCTGATGGAGAACCGGAAAAATATGGCTGAAAGAGTCGTTAATGTCGATGAGATAGAGCATATGATAAATCTCTTCGGCAGCTATGATGAAAACATCGAAGCGCTGCAAAGCGAGTACGGGGTCACGGTCGTGAACAGGGACGGGGATATCCGTATCAGCGGCGGAGAAGAGAACGTGGATAAGGCTGCGAGGGCGGTGGAATCACTGCTCGCCATGTCCCGCAGGGGCGAGAGGATAGGCAGTCAGAATATGCGCTACGTCTTTTCGCTGGTAGACGAGGGTCTGGAGGGGGAGCTGCCGAAGCTCTCCGAGGACGGCATATGCGTCACCCTCAAAGGGCGGATAGTCAAGCCCAAGACTTTAGGGCAGAAGCGCTATGTTGACGCGATACGGAACAACACCATAGTCTTAGGCGTGGGTCCCGCGGGTACGGGCAAGACCTACCTTGCGGTGGCTATGGCGGTGAAGGCTTTCAGGGAGCATGAGGTGTCGAGGGTGATCCTCACCCGCCCCGCCGTCGAAGCGGGAGAGAAGCTGGGATTCCTGCCGGGCGACCTGCAAAACAAGGTAGACCCCTACCTGCGCCCGCTTTACGACGCACTGCTCGAAATGCTGGGGGCTGAGAACTTCAAGCGTCAGCTGGAGCGGGGGAGCATAGAAGTCGCGCCGCTTGCGTATATGCGCGGACGGACGCTCGATGACAGCTTTATCATACTGGACGAGGCGCAGAACACCACGCCCGAGCAGATGAAGATGTTCCTGACAAGGCTGGGATTCGGCTCGAAGATAGTCATTACGGGAGATGTCACGCAGATAGACCTTCCCGAAGCCAAGCGCTCGGGACTGGTGGAGGCTATGAAGGTGCTCAAAAATGTCGGGGACATCTCGATAAACAGATTCACGGACAAGGACGTTGTACGCCACAAGCTCGTAAGCGATATAATCAGGGCGTATGAAAAATACTACGAGAGGGGAAGCGGTCACAAAAATGGGTAAGGTCAAGGTACTGATAACGAACAAGCAGACAGAGGTAAAGATACCTGTGGGGATAAGGCTGCTGATACGCAAGTGCTGCCATGCGGCGCTGGCATATGAGGGCTTCAAGGACGATGCGGAGGTAAGCGTGATGCTCGTCAACAACGAGGAGATACATCGGCTGAACCTCGAATACCGCAAGATGGATCGTCCCACCGACGTGCTTTCTTTCCCGCTGGGCAGCGACGGCAAGTACGAGCAGAATCCCGACACGAAGGCATATATGCTGGGGGATATCGTGATATCCCTCGAAACTGCGCTGAGGCAGTCGCAGATATATGGTCACTCGCTGGAGAGGGAAGTCGGTTTCCTGACGGTACATTCCATGCTTCATCTGCTGGGCTACGACCACGAGGAGAGCTCGCTGAAGGAGCTGCAAATGCGTGAGAAGGAGGAAGCGATACTTACCCAGCTCGGCATATCGCGGGATCAGACCTTTGTGATATCAGAGCATTCGCACCCCGAGGACGAATGAATCAGCTTCGGGCTCTGGGCAGGAGCTTTGTGAACGCGGGCAGGGGTATATTCGCCTGCATCAAGAACGAGCGGAATATGCGGATACATCTCTGCATGGCGTTCTACGTGCTGACGCTCATGCCGTTCTATCATTTCACACGCGGCGAGAGGGCGGCGGTGTTCATCTGTATCGGGGCTGTGACCTCGCTGGAAGCGCTGAACACCGCCATCGAAGCCGCCATAGACCTTGTGAGTCCCGAGAAGCACCCTCTTGCGAAGTTAGCGAAGGACGCGGCAGCGGGAGCGGTGTTATTCGCGGCGGCAGCCTCGGCGTTGGTAGGAGGAATGTTCTATCTTGACCCCGAGGTATTGTCGGATATATTCGGTTGGTTTGCGAGCCGTCCGATATGGGCAGCTCTTTTTGTGCTGTCAGTGATAGGTTGGACAGCGGTGATATTCGTGCCGTGTGTGAGGAAGGAAAAGGGCAACAAATCATAATTTGCAGGGCTGGATAATTCGGAATTCGGAATGCGGAATGCGGAATTGAAGGTGTCCGCCTGCGGCGGACGTTTATGCGGACGCGGTACGCCAAGCGAAACGCGCTCCGCCGAAGCCGCAGAAAGAAAGTGTAAATTGACCGCAAGTAAAATAAAAAGAAGAAGCTCTCTGTAGCACAAACACGCCGGATGCAAGGGGCGGCGTTAGCCCCTTGCCGAGGTCA
>CACZJT010000158.1 GCA_902781565.1 uncultured Ruminococcus sp. | reverse complement strand
GCCGCTAAGCGCTCCGTTATATGCCCTCTGCCAAAGCCACATAGTGGCTTTGGCGGCTGCTGCGCAGCCTGCAAAGCACAACTTCGTTGTACTTTGCAATAGAGGGCAGTATATCAGTAGTACATAACGACAGGCGTTCCGAGGTCTATGTTGTAATAGATGTATTCCGCGTCGGCAACGCTCATGTTTATACAGCCGTGAGAGCCGTTCCATTTGTAGATGTCGCCGCCGAAAGCGCCGCCGCGCCATGCGGAGTCGTGCATACCTATGCCGCAGAGGGAGATGTTGTTCCAGTAGGTGCAGGTAACGTCCCACTCGTCGCCGTCCGCATTCGAGTCCTTCATGCGGTGGTCGTAGTCCTTAGCCCAGAGCTTGTATACGCCCTCAAGGGTAGTCCTCGCCGCAGAGGTCGTCTGACCCGATACTATGTAGCCCGAGCGCTTCATCTTGCCCTTCTTGTAGTACCACCACTGCTGGTTCGAGAGGTCTACCTCGATGTAGGTCTTGCCGATGTCGTCATTCTCGGAACGAGCCTCGGGCACGCCCGTGAACTCAAAGTAGCCGTCATGGTTGTAGTAGATCGGGGTAACGTTGTTGCGGGACTTGCCCTTTTTGAGCATCCTCACCAGCTGATCGCAGCACTCCTGCTGATCCATCCACCAGCCGTACTTCGCATCGGAGGAAGGCTTGACCTTGATCTTGCCCTGTATCGTGGCATTGAACTTTCTCGTGGTGTTGTAGGTGTCGTACTTCTTCGCCAGCTTTTCGATGTAATCCATGCAGGCGTCGCTGTCAACTGTGTAGTTTCCCTCGCGGTCAACGTCCACCAGCTTCACGAGCTTCTTGCCCGTAAGCGTTTCGGTGGTGTAATTGAAGTCGTAGCTTATGGAGATGTTCCAGAGCCTGTTCAGCGTTTCCGCTTTCTTGTCGTAGTCGGCAGTCACGGTCTCGGGGGTGACATACGCGCCCGAATCGTAGGAGTTGAGCGTATAGGTCGCCGAGTCGAGGTTGGCGGTGATGTAGTTTTTCAGGGTGTCCATATCGAACACATCGCCCTGCACCTCGGGAACTACGTAATAGCCGTCGTCGCCCGATTTGAGCTGTGCATTGACGTTTTCCTGATGTCCCCAGTCGGCGGCGTCTATCTCCGCCATCAGCTTGTCGCGGTCGTAGGAAGCCACGTCCTTGAAGCCGTAGTCCGTCCTGTGCATAAGGAAGGCGAACCAGCTCTTGCGGTCGATGTCATCATAGATCTTTTTCAGCTCCTCTTCGTAGCTGTACTTATAGTCTATCCCCGCCAGCGAGAGCGATACCGTGTTGTTCTGCGGAGTGGTGATCTCTATATTCTCGGGTATATCGCTGTGCTTGAAGTATTGAAGTGCCTGATCGAAGGTCTTGCCGCTTACGTCTATGCTGTTTATGTACACGTTGGCGGTGAACCTGTCCTTGTAGTAGAGAAATCCCGCCGCGTACACCACGCCCACGATGATGATGAGCAGAAGCACCAACACAGTGATGATGAGAGGGGTCTTGGACTTTTTCTTTTTCCGCCTGTGCCTTGTCTGCTGAGCCGCGCCGTTTCTCGGACGAACGTTCCCTGCGGGAGGGCGCTTGCCCGAGGGTGCGCTTTTTCTTTTTCTTTCAATGTCAGAACCGACAGCCGTCGATGCCATTTCTATCACACTTTCCCTTCATTGTGTTATTCCCACTTAATAACTATTCTTTCATTGACGTAAGACCATTATAACACAGCTTACGACAAATTTCAAGCCCTTTTACAACTTTTCAATAATTTGTAATCTGATTGTCACAGTCCATAAACAACCGCCACTTTATGCTCGGGAAATACATGGGCGCACCCGTGTGCGCCCCTCTGTATGGTATCATCTCGTTCAGCCGTTTTTCAGCTCGTTTATCTTGTCGCGCAGGTAGGCGGCGTGCTCGAACTCCAGCAGTTTTGCGGCTTCTTTCATCTGTTTTGTCAGCTTGTCTATGAGCTGCTGTGTCTCTGCTTTCGAGAGCTTTGACTTTTGACGCGCCTTGTATTCGACCTCTTCCTTGGTGGATATCTCTATGACCCCGCGCACGTCCTTGATTATGGTCTTTGGAGTAATGCCGTGTTCCTCGTTGAACTTCATCTGCAATGCGCGGCGGCGGTTGGTCTCGCGGATAGCCCGCTCCATAGAGCCCGTCACCTCGTCGGCGTACATTATTACCCGTCCCTCGGCGTTTCGGGCGGCGCGTCCTATGGTCTGTATCAGCGAGCTTTCGGAGCGCAGAAAGCCCTCCTTGTCCGCGTCGAGTATCGCAACGAGGGATACCTCGGGAATGTCAAGACCCTCGCGGAGCAGGTTTATGCCAACCAGCACATCGAACTCCCCGAGTCTGAGGTCGCGGATTATCTCCATGCGCTCTATGGTGTCGATGTCGTGGTGCATATAGCGCACCTTCACGTCCACGCCCTTGAGGTAATTCGTCAGATCCTCCGCCATTTTCTTTGTGAGTGTAGTTATCAGCACGCGCTGCTTTTTCGCCACACGCTCGTTTATCTCGAAGAGCAGGTCTTCTATCTGTCCCTCGGTGGGGCGGACGTCTATCTCGGGGTCTAAAAGACCCGTGGGGCGTATGAGCTGTTCGACTATCTGCTGTGACTTCTCGCGCTCTATGGGACCGGGGGTCGCCGAAACGAACACCGCCTGCCCGATGTGGCTGTAGAACTCATCGAAGGTCAGCGGGCGGTTATCGAGGGCGCTGGGGAGCCTGAAGCCGTAGTTCACGAGCGTTTCCTTGCGGGCGCGGTCGCCCGCGTACATACCCCGCACCTGCGGCAGGCTGACGTGGCTCTCGTCCACCATGAGCAGGAAGTCCTTTGGCAGATGGTCAAGGAGCGTATAAGGCACAGCCCCCGCGGGTCTGCCCGCAAGCACGCGGGAGTAGTTCTCTATACCCGTACAGAATCCGATCTCTTCGAGCATTTCCATATCGTATGTGGTGCGTTGTTCTATGCGCTGAGCCTCGATGAGCATATCGCGGCTCTTGAAATACTCCACCCGTTCGGCAAGCTCTCGCCGAAGCTCCTCTATGGCGGCTTTCATCTTATCCCTGCCGACGATGTAGTGCGAAGCGGGGAATATGGCGGCATGAGCGAGGCGGCTTATGACCTCGCCCGTGACGGTGTTTATCTCGCTGATACGGTCTATCTCGTCCCCGAAGAACTCAACGCGCAGGGCGGTATCGGTATTGGCGGCGGGGAAGATCTCCAGCACGTCCCCCCGCACGCGGAATTTGTTTCGGGAGAAGTCGATATCGTTGCGTTCGTACTGTATCCCCACGAGCTTTGCGATAAGCTCCTCGCGGGAAAGCTCCATTCCCGGGCGTATGGAAACGACCATAGAGCGGTATTCCTCGGGGTCGCCGAGGGAGTAGATGCAGGACACGGAAGCGACGATGATAACATCTCTGCGCTCGGCTATAGCGGAAGTCGCGGAGTGGCGCATTTTGTCTATCTCGTCGTTTATGGCGCTGTCCTTTTCTATATATACGTCCTTGCTGGGGATATAGGCTTCGGGCTGGTAGTAATCGTAGTAACTGACGAAGTATTCGACGGCGTTATTTGGGAAAAACTCGCGGAACTCGGTGCAGAGCTGAGCCGCGAGTATCTTATTATGTGCCAGCACGAGGGTAGGGCGATTGACGCGGGCGATGACGTTTGCCATTGTGAAAGTCTTACCCGACCCCGTAACGCCGAGGAGGGTCTGTTCCTTCATGCCGCTGTTTATTCCTTCCACGAGTTTATCAATAGCCTCGGGCTGATCACCCGCGGGGGTATAATCGGACACAAGCTCAAAATGATCCATGATCTCACTCCGTTCTTTTTGGTACTATCTATTATACCACAAGGCGGGGAGAAATGCAAGGGGGCGGGAAAATTCGGAATGCGGAATGCGGAATGTGGAATTGAAGGTGCAGTATCAGCTTGCTAATACCCTGCGCCGCGATAGATCATAATTTGTGGGTTTATCGCAAAGTTGTGATAACGACATATCGCGGGTCCAGCGGCGCGACGCTGGCGAGGATTCCAAAGGGCGAGGAGCCCTTAGGCAGGGGAGCGAACGCAGTTCGCGTGGGGGCGGCGCCCCCGTTGCGCCGAAGGCGCAAGAAAGCGAGCGAACCGAAACCGCAAGTCATTCCCAAGAACCGCAAGCCGACCGTCCGTTTAAATCGGCGATACCCAAAACTCCCGATAAATAAGGGACAAAGCAACAGCCCCGCACAAAGTACCGTGAACAGACGTATCGCCGATTTAATTTCACGAAACAGCGAAGCGTATTTCGTGAAACCCCAGACCCGCCGTCAGGCGGGCAAAAACGCCACTGACCTGCAAACGCCCCCGCCTGCCTTGCGGCAGGTTTGGTGGTTGTGCAAAA